>JALZKG010000428.1 GCA_030859365.1 Gemmatimonadota bacterium | reverse complement strand
CGCTGGAGGAGCACCCGTTCAGCTTCTCCTCCAGCGCCGAGCGGCGGGGGCGGGTGGAGTTCGGCATCAAGGCGCTGGGCGATTTTTCGGGCGCGGTGGGAGAGATCCCGGTGGGTACGCGCGCCTTTCTGGACGGGCCGCACGGTGCGTTCAGCATCGACCGCTATCAGGGGGTTGGATACGTGTTCGTGGCCGGAGGGGTGGGAATCACGCCGTTCATGTCCTTTCTGCGGACCATGGTGGACCGGGAAGATCCGCGTCCGGTCATGCTCATCTACGCCGACAGGACGTGGGACGAGGTGGCCTTCCGCGACGAACTGGAGGAGATGAAGAACAGGCTGGACCTGGAGGTGGTGTACGTCCTGGAGGAGGCGCCGGAGGAGGGGTGGGAGGGGGAGACGGGGTACATCACGGGCGAGCTGCTCGAGGAGCGGCTGCCGAAGGAAAAGTTCACGCGCCTCTTCTTCGTCTGTGGGCCTACCGCCATGATGGACACGGTGCACTCGGCGCTGCTGGAGCACGGCGTCCCCGAGGCGCACGTCCAGATGGAACGCTTCAGCCTCGCCTAACCTCCTTCACCCACGGCGACATGCGACACTTTCTGGCGAACGTGGCAACCTATACGATCGCCGCGCTGCTGATCGGCGGCGCGGCGCTCTTTGCGTGGATGCGCTCGGCCCAGGTGGCGCTCACCGACGAGCGTACGGTCCTCGCCCGATACGAGCCCGCGCCTGCTCACGAGTTCCGCTGGCGCGAGCTGGGCGGGAGCTCGTACGTGCGCAACTGCATGAACTGCCACGGCCGCGAGGGGGAGGGGTGGGACCAGTACCCCGGCCTGGGGCACACGGCGGAGCTGTTCACCGCTCCCGGCGGGCGCGAGTACGTCGCGGAGCTGCACCTGTACGGGCTCGCCAGCCGACGCTGGCGCGCTCCCATGCCTCCGATGGAGCACATACACGACGCGGAGATGGCGGCGGTGATCAACCACGTGCTGACGAGCTTCGGAAACGAGCGGCGAGTGCAGGGGATCCCTCTGTACGCGCCCGCCGACATCGCGGCCCGCCGTGGACAGCGCCTCTCCCCTCGGCAGGTGGACCAGCGCCGGCCGGCGCCCTCCCGCTAGAGATCCGCTCTCGTCGCGGCCCATCGCCGCCGGGCCGCACGGCCTCGGCGGGGCCACCCTTCCATCCTCTGGAGCATCCATCCATGCACACGCCACGCTTTCGCGCTCCCCTGCTCGCCCTGCTCTGCGCCACGGCGCTCGTCGCCTGCGAGCAGCGCGAAGGGAGCAACCTCGAAGATCCAGCATCGCTGCGCCCCACCGGTGGGACCGCGGTGAACGACACGGTTCCACACAGCCCCGCCCGGGAAACGCGGCCGTAGCGGGCGGCAGCTACGCGCCGGCGCGGCTCCGGCGGCGGAGCCGCGCCTCGCGCATCTCCTCCACCTCCTCGGAGCTCCACTCGTGCAGGCGGTCCGTCTCGGCGCGGATCTCCGGATGGGGAGACCGGGTGCATTCGTCGCGGCGCTGCCGGGCCGCGAAGGCGACCCCCTTCGCCTCGTCGAAGCGGTCGGCGTCGACGTAGGCGTGGACCAGCATCTCGTAGACGAGCGGGTGCGGATAGGTGCGGAGCATCTCCCGGAGCCGGGGGATCGCGGCGATCCGCGCCTCGGGGTCTGTCACGTCGATCTCCAGCAGCTCGTCGGTGACCTGCTGCCGACGCTGAAGCAGCTCGCTCAGCTCGGTGGGGTAGCTCTGGGCGTTGTACTCCCCCAGCGCATGAACCGGCCCCTCCTCCCTTCCCATCAGCGCCTGCATCAGCGAGGTGCCGGGGGGGAGGTCCTGTCCGGCCTCACCCTGCTCGCTCATCCGTGCCTTGAGCCACTGCCGAACGCCCATGCCTGCTCCCCGGCGGAGGTCTGCGGTTGAACCACGTTGCTGAACTCGGGTGGTTTCTGCTCTTTGTTTCTGCCCGGGTCCTCGCAAGGAGCGCGCCGGATCAGGCCAGGTCCACCTGGCGCACGTCCAGGAGGTCGGGGAGGGCGGCGAGCCGCTCCCGCAACTCCGCGCTCACCGGAGTGTCGATGGAGATGGCCGCGAGCGCCTCTCCCCCCGCCTGCAAGCGTGCCTGGTGGTACTCGGCGATGTTCACCCCGGCCTCGCCGAGCAGGCTCCCGACGTGGCCGATCACCCCGGGCACGTCGCGGTTGCGGAGCACCAGCAGCGTTCCCCGGGGCGCGACATCCACCCGGAAGGAGCCGATGCGGACGATGCGGCCCTGGCTCTCCCCAAACACCGCGCCACCCACCCGGACGCTGCGGTCGCCGCCGTCCAGCCGCAGGTCGATCTCCTCCCCCGGCTCGCCGTGCCGGGCGACGTGCGCCCACGCCGTTTCGATCCCCCGCTCCTCGGAGACGTGATGGACGTTTACCAGGTTGATGGCCCGGCGATCCACGACGCCACGGAGCGCTCCCTGCAGCGCGGCCAGTAGCAGGGGGCGGGGAGCTTCCTCGCGCGGGCCGGAGTAGCGCAGCTCCAGCGCGCTCAGGCCCCCGGGGAGCAGCGCCCTCCCGAGGCGTCCCAGCCGGTTCGCGAGGTCGAAGAGCGGGCGCATCTCCCGCCCCTGCGCGCCGCCGACCCCTCCGGCGTTCAGCGCTGCGTTGAGGTCGCCGCTCAGCAGCGCATCGCGGACGGCGACGCACGCCTCGGTGGCCACGCTGCGCTGCGCCTCCGTGGTCGAGGCGCCCAGATGCGGCGTGAGCAGCACGTTGGGGAGGAAGCGGAGCGGGTGGTCAGGGGCGAGCGGCTCCCGCTCGAAGACGTCCAGCGCGGCGCCGGAGACCGCTCCGCTCCGCAGCGCGTCCAGGAGCGCGTCCTCGGCGACGACCCCGCCGCGGGCGAGGTTCAGCACCAGCGACCGCGGTCCGAGCCGCGCCAGCTCCGCCGCGCCGATCATCCCCCGCGTTTCGTCGTTGAGCGGAGTGTGGACCGACAGCACATCGGCGCGCTCCAGCGCCTCGGGGAGCGACCGCGTGCGCTCCACGCCCAGCTCGTCGAAGCGCGCCTGCGCCACGTAGGGATCGTACGCAACCACGGACACCCCGAACGCGCGGGCCCGCCGCGCCACCGCGCCACCGATCCGCCCCAGTCCGACGAGGGCGAGCGTGCGCCCGCGCAGCTCGTTCCCACCCAGCTGGGAGCGGTCCCAGCGCCCCGCCGCCATCGAAGCGGCCGCCTGCGGGATGTGGCGGAGGAGTGCGAGCAGCACTCCGAAGACGAGCTCCGCCACCGCGACGGTGTTGCCGCCCGGAGCGTTGATGATGGCGATTCCCAACTCAGTGGCACGGGCGATGTCGATGTTGTCCACCCCGACACCGGCCCGCCCCACCACTCGCAGCCGCTCCCCCCGCTCCAGCAGCTCCGCCGTGATGCGGGTAGCGCTGCGGCCGATCAGCGCGTCGAAGGTGTGGATCTCCTTCAGGAGCTGGTCGGCGGGGAGGGTGGGGCGCTCGTCGATCTCGATACGCGGCTCGGCGCGCAGCAGCGCGATCCCGTCGGGGTCGATCTCGTCCGTGACCAGTACGCGAAAGCGTGGGTCGCTCATCCGAGGACTGCCTCCAGCTGGTCCAGCAACGCGTCCAGCTCCTCGACGGTGTGGTCTCCCATATGTCCGATGCGGAGGGTTGCCTCCCTGAGCTTGCCGTAGCCGGTCCCGATGGTCCACCCGCGCTCGGCGAGCGCCGCCTGGATCCCGGATCCGGTCCGCTCCGACGGAAGGGCGATGGCGGTCACCGTGGGGGAGCGCCGCCCGGAAGGCGCAAAGAGGCGCAGCCCCCAGCGCTGTCCGGTTTCCTCGGCCCACTTCCAGCAGCGCTCCGCCATACGCCGGTGCCGCTCGGCGCGAGCGGCGATCCCCCCGTCGGCCGAGATGCGCCGCATCTGCTCCGCCAGGGCGAAGATCAGGTGGATGGCGGGGGTCTGGGGCGTCTGGTGCCTGCTCCAGTAGCGGTCCAGCTCCACCACGTCCAGGTACTGCCCACGACCGGGGAGCGCTTCCGCGCGCCGCAGCATCCGCTCCGACGCCGTGCCGAAGGCCAGCCCGGGCGGGAGGGCGAGCGCCTTCTGCGAGCCGGTGAGCAGAAAATCGAGCCCGAGTCCCTCCGGGTCCACCTCCACTCCGCCGACGCTGGTCACCCCGTCCACCAGCAGCAGGACCTCCTCCCCGGCGGCGTCGGCGGCGCGACGGACCGCCTGCGCGATCTCCGGGAGCGGGTTCAGCACCCCGGTGGAGGTTTCGGAATGGACCACCGTTACGGCGTCGAAGCCATCGGCGCGAAGCTGCCGCTCGACCTCGTCCGCGTCGTGTGCCTCCCCCCAGGGCACCTCGTACGTTTCGGCCTCCCGCCCGCAGTCGAGGACCAGATCTCGGAAGCGCCCGCTGAAGGCGCCGTTCACCAGGCAGAGGGCACGCCGCCGCACCCCGCCGCGGACCGCGGCCTCCATCAGGCCGGTCGCGGAGGAGGTGGACACGTACACCGGCCGCGAGCTGCCGAACACCGCGCGGAGGTGAGGGTCGATGCCGCGGAGCAGCTCCGTCATTTCGGGGCCGCGGTGGCCGATCACCGGGCGCGACATCGCGGCGAGCACTTCCGGGTGCACCTCGGTGGGACCGGGGAGAAAGAAGCGTCCGAACGGAGTCATGGCGCGCGGGGTTGTGGAAGCGGAACAGGGCGGGTGGCCGCGTCGTGCAGGAGCTGTTCCCCCCGCTCCAGCACGGCGGCCCACTCCGAACGGTGCAGCCGGATCCGTTCCTCGGCGTCGGCGGCTAAGGCGAGCACGGGGGCGAGGCTGGCGGAGGGGATCACCACGTCCGCCGCGGCGATCACCGCCGGGCGCGCGGCCACCCCGGCGTAGACGGCGAAGGCGTCCACCTCGTCCCGTGCTTCCAGATCGGTGACGCCGTCGCCCACCAGCAGCGCGGGGCGGGGGAGGGCAAGGCCGCGGATCGCGTCCGCCTTGCCGCCACTGCGCGCGAGCGGGGACGCGGCGTCGAAGCCGGCGTAGCTGCCGTTCGGGTGAAAGTGGATGGGGACGGCGCGGACCCGATCGGCGGGTACGCCGATGGCTGCCGCGAGCGCGACTACCGGGGGTAGCAGTCCTCCGGAAACGATCCACACCGCCTTGCCGAGCCAACCGAGCGCGGCAACCGTTTCGGGAGCGTCCGGGACCAGCGTCTCTCGGTAGCGGCGGCCGAGCGCCTCGATCCGCGCCCGGTCCGGCCGGATCAGCGCGAGCCGCCGTCCGTACACCTCGTCCAAGGGGACCCGTCCGTCCATTGCCGCCGCAGTGAGGGCGCGCACCTCGGCGCCGAGATCCCCCGCGAGTTCGTCGATCCCCTCGACCTCGACCAGGGTGGAGTCGCAGTCGAAGACGACCGCACGGAAGCCGCCGCGCACCGCTAGCGGGGGGGAGGCGCGGGGAGGCGCAGGGTGAAGACGGAACCCTCCCCCTCCGTCGACCGCACCTGGACATCGCCGCCGAGCCGGCGCGCCAGGCCGCGCGACAGCGCGAGTCCCAGCCCGGTGCCGCCGTAGCGCCGCGTGGCGGAGCCGTCCGCCTGCCGGAACTCGATGAAGATGGTGTCCAGATCCGCTTCGGCGATTCCGATCCCCGTGTCCTCGACCGCCCAGGTGACGCTTTGCACGCTCCCCGGTACGTCCGGGTCGGCGGCCTCGGTGCGGATCCGCAGCGTCACCCGCCCGGAGGGGGTGAACTTGACCGCGTTGGAAAGCAGGTTGCGGAGGATCCGCACGACCGGGCCGGGATCGGTGTGCACGTGGACCGGACCGTCCGGGACGTCGGCGCTCACCACGACTCCCGCGGGGGCGACTGGGACGGTGGAGAGCGCCGCGCGTCCCAGGGCCACCGCGTCGCACTGGTCCGGCTCCACCAGGGTCCGGCCGAGCTTCAGCTGTGTCAGGTCGAGCAGGTCGTTGATCAGCCCCATCAACGTGGTGCCGGCGGCCTCCATCTTCTCCACCGCCGTCTGCTGCTCCGTCCCCAGTTCCCCGGAAAGCCCTTCCCGCAGAAGGTAGGAGTACCCCAGGATTGCGGTGAGCGGGGTGCGCAGCTCGTGCGAAACGTTCGCCAGGAATTCGTTTTTGAGCCGGCGTGCCTCCTCCGCCTCCCGGTAGCGCTCCTCCAGCTCGACGTTCTGTTCACGCAGCAGGGTGTTGGCCAGCTGCAGGTTGTCGATCAGATGGGCCTTTTCCGCGGTCGCGGACAGCTGCTCGGCCACCAGCCGGAGCAGGCTGCGGTCGCTGGAACGAAGCTCCCTCGGCTGCTGGAAGTAGAAGGTGATGGCCCCGATCGGCTCGCCCTCGATGTTGAGCGGAACGGCGACGGTGGAGGCGAACCCCATCTCTCGGGCCGCGTCCTGCCAGTCGGCAAGCTCCGGATCGGAGAACACGTCGGATACTTCGACGGTCCGCCGCTCCGCGACCGCCTGCCCGGTCGGGCCGTTGCCGACGCGCACCCGCATCTCGTTCAGGTACCCGACCGACTCCGCGGGCCAGTTGAACGCCGCGACGGGCTCCAGCAGGTTCACGTTGTCGCTGCGGAGAAAGACGCACCCGAACGCCGCACCCACCAGGCGCGAAACGCGTTCCAGAGCGAGGCGGTACACCTCCGCCGGGGTGCTGGCGGTCAGAAAGGCGTGGGCGATGTCGTGCGCCGCCTGAAGCTCGCGCAGGGCCGCGGTGGGTGGCGATGATTCAGGCGGGGACAGGGTTTCTGCCAAGGCAAGCTCTCTTGACGGGAGGGAAGCGGAAGCCTACTGTACGGACGAACGGCGCCGCCGCTCGCTTTACACGGTTTCTCACCCCTTTTCAGGAGCTTCGCGGTGAACAAGTCCGAGCTGATCCAGCAGTTGGCAGACCGTGCCGACATAAGCCGGTCCGATGCGCAAAAGGCAGTCGACGCGTTGTTCTCCGTTGAGGACGGGATCATCTCCCGCGCCCTGAAGGGCGGCGACAAGGTCCAGATCACCGGTTTCGGCAGCTTCGAGACCAAGCAGCGCGAAGCTCGCAAGGGGCGCAACCCACGCACCGGCAAGGAGATCGACATCGGGCCGTCGACCAGCGCTTCGTTCCGCGCCGGCAAGGGCCTCAAGGACGCCGTGTCCGCCTAAACGCGACCCCGTTCCCCTATGCACCCGGAGCCACGGCCGTGCCGTGGCTCTTTTCGCACCCCGCCCCATGCCTCGGCGCAAGCCACGCCGTCGCTCGCCTGGCGATCCACCGGCCGCTCCCGAGCGCCCGGCGATCCCCACGCTCGACCTGCACGGGGAGACCGCGGAGGCCGCGCTGCGGCGGACGCGTGCATGGCTGGAGTCGCAGCGGGGGCCGGGGAGCCGGAGCGTCCGGGTGGTGACCGGACGGGGCGCGCACTCCGCCGGACCTCCCGTGCTGCGCGGTGAGGTGGCCGGGC
>JALZKG010000419.1 GCA_030859365.1 Gemmatimonadota bacterium | reverse complement strand
GCGATCCACACCCCCGGCTTATCCGAGATGAGCACCGCCGCGCGGGCGCCCCGCTCCCGTCCTTCCAGCCGGTCGAGCACCGTTTCCATCTCCCGAAGCAGCGCGGCGTTCAGGACGTTGACCGGCCTGCCGGGCTGGTTCAGACGGATGACCGCGACGCCGTCCTCCACCTCCATCCGGACCGGAACCTCCTCCGTGTCGCCCTGTGTCGCCGTGCGTGCCATCTTCTGCTCCCGATCGTGTCCGTGAAGGTGCCTTCCCCGCAGCGGATTCCGTCTCCGCAGGGAGTGCGCCAGCGCCCCCGGCTCAGCGGAGCCGGGCGGGGGGAAGCTCGTGCAGCGGCCGTACGGGGAGTGCGGGGCGAGGTCCGAGGGCGCGGGGGAGCCCCACCGGGCGCGCTCCCTCCACACCGAGCACCTTGTCGGCGTAGCCGTTGGCCGGATTGCCGCCGGCGGCGCGGATGCGGGTCACCGTCCCGATCCCCCGGTTGTACGCGTGCAGCGCCTCGGACACGTCGCCGTCGTACACGCGGAGGAGCCAGCGGAGGTAGCGAAAGCCGAGCCGCAGGTTGGTGTCGCGCTCGAAGATCTCGTCCCGGGTGATCCCGGGCTGCATCCCGGCGGCGGTGGCGGGCATCAGCTGCGTCAGCCCCAGCGCGCCGACCGGGCTGACCGCCCGCTCCTTGAAGTCGCTCTCCACCCGCACCAGGCGAAACGCGAGCTCCGGCTCCACGTCCGCCTCCCGCGCCGCACGGTCGATGGCCGCGGCCAGATCCAGCGGAATCCCGTAGCGGAACGCCGCCTGGACGATCTCCCAGCGGTGCGCCTCCTCCGAGCGGCTGGCGGCGGTCGCCCGCTCCAGAGCCTGCAGCGCCACCCGGAACCGAGCGGGGGAAAGCAGGACCAGCAGCAGAAGCAGGAGCGCGGCTCCCAGCCACGCGCGGCGCGGCCGCTGCATGCGGCGAGTGCGTGCGGTACGTCCACGAGGACGGCGCTTCTCGGAACGGGGGAGGGGAGGGCGGCGCGGCAGGGGAGGGCTCACGGGGGGGGGTGCACGGCGGGGGACGGCGGGGAGTGACAATCTAACACACCGTCCGGCTCCGGTCACGCGGGGCGTGGGGGCGGACGGGGAGCGAGGCAGCGCAGTTCCGTGGGGCCCCGCTCCAGAACCAGGTAATCGACGACCGTCCGAACCCCCGGAATCAGCTCCGCGTTGGCCAGAACGCAGCGCCACTCCCCAAGCCCCTTCACCACCCCGTGCAGGAGCAGCACCCCGCCGCGCGCCACGGGGCGAAGCTGCGCCCGCGCCAGCGCTGGCTCCGCGGCGAGGCGGCGCTCCAGCTCACTTCGGATGCGTAGGTCGTCCGCGGTCTCGGGCGTGTCGAAGGGCGAAGCAGGGGCGCGGTTGCCGCTGCACCCCGCGAAGCCTGCGGCGAGAAGCAGGCAGAGCCAACCCGATTGGAGGGAGCGAACGGCGCGGAAGCGGCGGGGAGGCGGGGTCATGGAAGCGGGTGGGCGAGGAGGCAGCAGGGGAAGCGCGCTCGCGAGCATGCAAGCAATCGGCAGGCCAGCCCGAAGGTGTTATCTTCGGCCCATGCGCCGGTACCTCGCCCTTTCGCGCTCGCTCATCTACTCGGCCCTCTTCGCCGTCCCCCTTCTCCTCCTCTACGAGGCGGGGGCGCTCTGGCTTGCCCGGAGCGGCAGCAGTGGCCTGCGCAACGGCGCGGACGTGCTCCTCCGCACCCTGCTCGCCGCAGGGGGGCTGGGGGGCACCACCGCGCTTACCCTGCTGCTCCTCGGCGGAGCGGCACTGCTCGTCGTCGTGGACCGGCGCAGGCACCGGGTTCGGCTGGAGGGACGTGTGTTCCTGGGGATGCTGGCGGAGAGCACCCTGCTCGCCCTCGTTTTCGGCGTGGTGGTGGGTACCGCGACGCGGCTGGTGCTGGACGCGGTCCTGCCGCGCCTCGCCGCCGATAATGGGATCCTCGGCATTCTTCCCCTCCACGAGGGGATCGTTCTGTCGCTCGGCGCGGGGGTGTACGAGGAGCTGGTCTTCCGCGTGCTGCTGGTGGGAGGGCTGCTCGCCGCGTTGCGCGGCGGAGGGATCCACCGGTCCACGGCCCGGCCCGTCGCGGCCATCGCCGCCGCGCTCGCCTTCAGCGCCTTTCACTATGTCGGCCCCTACGCGGACCCATGGGCGCTCGGCTCCTTCACCTTCCGCTTCATCGCGGGGCTCGCCTTCAGCGCCCTCTTCCTGGCGCGCGGGTTCGGAATCACCGCCTGGACGCACGCGCTGTACGACGTGTTTCTGCTGCTGGGGCGGGGAATCTGACCGGCGGCCACTGGCGGGGGATCCTCGGGGCAGGGCGGCGGGTATGGCACGGTTCGCTTCCCGACGGGCCACCCGTCACTCCCCTCCCGCTTCACCCCCAGGAGTTCGCATGCGCTGTTCCCCGTCGTCCTTCCGAGCCCTCGCCGTACTCCCCTTTCTCGGCCTCGCAACCGCGTGCGGCGACAGCACAGGTCCGAGGCTGACCGCCGAGGAGATCGGGGGGGCGTACAACGTCTGCTCGCTGACCTTTACGCCGGACGGTGGCACCCTCCCGGCGGTCAACATCCGCGAAGCGGCCTTTGAACTGACCAACGCGTCCGTCACCCCCCCGCGCCTGGCCCTGA
>JALZKG010000411.1 GCA_030859365.1 Gemmatimonadota bacterium | reverse complement strand
CCGCATCCCCACGGAGCCCAGCCGCCGGCTGGTGCCGGCAACCTCCTGGAAGCCGGTGGGCACCGGGCCGGGACACAGCACGACCACCCGCACCCCCGCGCCCCGGTTCTCTTCGCGGATCGCCTGGGAAAGGGCGATCACGAAGGCCTTGCTCGCGGCGTAGGTGGCGAAGCCGGGGATCGGCTGGAAGCCGGCGATGGAGGCGACGTTGACGATCCCGCCCTCGCCGCGCGAGCGCATACCGGGAAGCGCCAGGTGCGCGAGCTCCAGAAGGGCGCCGCAGTTCAGCCCCACCATCTCCCGCTGCCGCTCGCGGGGAAGTGCGTCGAAACGGCCCTGAAGTCCGAATCCGGCATTGTTGACGAGCAGGTGGATCGGACCGCACGCGGTGGCGCGCTCCCACACGCGCCGGGGAGCGCCCGACTCCGCCAGATCCTCCGGAACCGCTTCCGCACGGATGCCGTGCACGTCCGCGAGCTCGTCGGCGAGCGAGCGCAGCAGATCCGCGCGTCTCGCGGTCAGCACCAGCTTCGCCCCCCGAGCCGCGAGAGCGCGTGCGAACGCTTCGCCGATCCCCGAGGAGGCGCCGGTGACCAGCGCCCAGCGGTTCCGGACTTCCCATGGCGGCATGAGCTTCGGAGCGCGGGTCGAGGAGGAGAACGCTTGGGGCCGCAGGGGTCCGCGTCTTCCGGGGATCGGCAAGGTCAGTGCCGTCCGGTTGCGGATGGGGCCGCGGAGCCGGGGTCCGGACCGCGGAGAAAGCGGAAGTGGCTCACCGTGCTGTCGGCGAGCTCCCGCATGGCGGCGAAGTCGCCCGGCCGCAGATGGCCGTGCGGCAGCCAGATCACGCGGACCGGCTCCCGTGCGGCGCGGTGGAGTCGTTCGGCGGAGCGCCGCGGCACCAGCTCGTCGAACTCCGCGTTGACGAGCAGCAGCGGGGTCGGACTGATACGCCCGACGTGATCGGCAGGCTCCAGCTCCCGCAGCCAGCGCGCTCCGAAGCGAGCCACCGCCCCTCGCAGCAGCCGGTTGCCGATCGGGAGGTTTTCCCGCAGCAGGAGCTCCAGGTCCGCGCCGCCGTGGTGCAGGGCCACGCCCCGGAACACCGGATCGCGTCCCGCCACTGCGGCGAAGGGGACGCCAAAGCTGACCCCCACCAGCGCGATTCGGGTGGGGTCCACCCCCGGCTGCTCCGCGAGCCAGTACCCCGCGCCCCGCAGCAGCTCCGGCATGCGCTGGGCGCTGCGCCGCAGCGCGGGGAGGCGCCGGATCCAGCTCCCGACAGAAGCCGTCTCCGGGATGTCGGCGGGGTACTCGAGCGCGAGGACCACCTCCTGCAGCGGCCCCGGGATAACCGCCGCGGCCTGGCGCCCGGTTTCCCGGCCTGAAAGGAGCACCACCGCCGTCCGCTCTCCCGGCGCGACGGGCTCCCTCAGATAGGCGACCACGTCTTCGCCCCGGGGGTCGGTGAAGCGGAGCTGGTACAGCCGCTCGACGCCGTCCGCGGAGACCAGCTCCCGCTCGGCCAGCCGCAGCAGTGCAATGCGGTCGACGCGGAGCGAGGCACAGGCGGCGAGCGACAGGACGAGGAGGGAGAGCGCGGTGCGACGCAGACAGCGGAAGCGGAGGATCATCGGGGTGCGGACCGGGGGATCGACGTTCCCCACCCTGCCGCATCACCTTGCGTGCCACCCGAGGTGATGCGGGTGCCGCCGTTGCGCTCCGGCAGCGCCGCGTTAGGATTCCGGGGGTGCTCCACCGCGGGGCACGCCGCGCCGGCCCCACCTTCCCACCCAGCCCTTCCGTGAAGCTCGCCCGTCAATCCGCCATTCTGGATCTCGTCCGCACCCGCCGGGTCCCCTCGCAGGAGGCGCTGCGGGAGATGCTGGTCGAGAGCGGCTTCGACGTGGCGCAGGCCACCCTGTCGCGCGACGTGCGGGAGCTGGGACTCGCCAAGATCCCCGATGAGCGGGGAGGGTCGGTGTACACGGTGTCCACGCCCATGACGGACCCTTCTCCCGTCCTCGCCCGCCTCCTTCCGGCGCTACTTCTGGGTGTGGACGGCGTCGGCAACCTGCTGCTCGTCCGCACCCTCGCGGGGGGTGCCCAGCCCGTTGCGGTCGCCATCGACGGCGCCCGCTGGCCGGAGGTCGTCGGCACCATCGCGGGCGACGACGCCATCCTGGTGATCCTGCGAAGCGCCAGGCAGCGCGCCGAGGTGGCGCGCCGCATCCAGAGCATCACCGAGCGAGACATCGTCGCTCCCCGGGTGAATAACTTCCCTGTGTAGCGGTTGACAATTCAAGGCTCCGAGTAGATCCTCCCGCCCATGAATGGGCATTCAGAAGCGCGGGTCGGGGTGCTCGGCGCCACCGGATACGTGGGACGGGAGCTGCTCGCGCTGCTCGCGGCGCATCCGCGCGTCCGGATCCGGTGGGCTACCTCCGAACGCGAATCGGGCACCCCGCTCCAGCGCCTCGTCCGGAGCGCGCCGGAAGGACGCCTGATCCCCGCCGCGGGGGCGGATCTCGGCGCCTGCGACGTCGTGTTCTCCTGCCTTCCCCACGGCGAATCGGCCGTGTGGATTGAGCGGGTGCGGAGTGCCGGCTGCCGGGCCATCGACCTGTCGGCGGATCTGCGGATTCCGGGCCTCGACGCGCCGGAGTGGATGCGGGAGGCCGTATAC
>JALZKG010000408.1 GCA_030859365.1 Gemmatimonadota bacterium | reverse complement strand
GGCTGGAGTACGACCTGATCCAGGCCCGTGAGGAGGGCTCCGGCTTCCGCACCGAGACAATCAGCAACACCGTCACCTCCGACTACCTGAACGGGCTTTCGCTTTCCTTTACGCACACCCTGTTCGAGCCGCTCGCCGGGGGCGGAGTTCCCAGCCTCCTGCGCCTCGATCCGAATGAGACGCGCGGCCGGTTCGCCCCGTTTCTTTCGCAGTTCAACACCGGCTTCTCGTTCGGACAGGGCTCGGCGCTCTTCCGCTTCCTCGGCCTGGGTGCGCGCGAGCCGCGCAACGCCCCGGGGTCTCCCGGCGTGGTTCCGGACACCGGTGGACCCACGCCGCCGCGGACCTCCGGCGGGACCGGGGCGTTCACCGGCAACCCGCAGGGGACCGGGGCGGGGCCGTGGACGGTGCGGATCGACTACTCGCTGATCCGTCCCCGCCCCGCCTCGCGCGACCGGCTTCCCAACCGGAGCGGCGAAACGCAGACGCTGAACGCGAACCTGTCGTTTTCGCCGACACGCAACTGGGCGGTCAACTGGAACACCAGCTATTCCCTGACCGACCGCGAGTTCGGCTTCCACAGCCTTCGCCTGCGGCGGGACCTGTACCGCTGGCAGGCGAACTTCGACTTCACCCGTACCCCCAACGGAAATACCTCGTTCGACTTTTCGGCCAGCCTCAAGGATCTGCCGGAGCTCCGCGTCCCCTTCCGTGAACGGAACATTGGGAGGGGCGGCACGTAGGATCGTGGTCGCCGCCGCTCACCCTTTCCGCGGAGTCCCCATGTCACCACCACGTCGTGTACCCACCGCCGCGGGGCTGCTCCTTCTTTTCCTCGCCGCCTGCGGAGAAGGCTCGGTCGCCGTGTCAGGCGGGGCGGGCGCCCCGCGGGATCTGCGCGCCGAGTACGCCTGGATTCTGGAGGGCTTCGACGGGCTCCGCCCGGTGGGGAATCCCGCGGTCGAGCTGACCTGGAGCCTCCCCGCCGGGTGGGACGGGGAAGCGTTCCGCGTATACGGACGTCGTGCGGGGAGCGGCAGCGATCTGCTGCTCGCCACCGTCACTTCCTGCGCGGAGGGCCGCTGCCGCTACAGCGACCTGAACGTGCGCTCCGGGGCGACGTACGAATATCGGGTGGCGACGCTGGAGCAGGGGGGAGGAGAGCGCCCGTCCGGACGCGAAACGGCGAGGGTTCCCGCGTACACGCCTCCCCCTTCCCCCCGGCAAGGGAGCACGACCGCGCTGAACGGGGCGCTGTACCTGCGCTGGAGCGACGGCGGCGCGGGGGACGCGCTCTGGAAGTACCAGGTGTACCTGGTGGAGGTGGACGGTGAGCGGACTCTCTACCAGGCGGGAGAAACGGATGGAACCGGCTTTGTGGATACGCGTGCTCGGAACGGGTCCCGCTACACCTACCGCTTGGCGGCGGTGGACACCGCCGGGCACCTCAGCGACCTGGGCGATCCGCTGCAGGGAATCCCCCGTCCCGACGCCCGCGCGAAGCTGATCTACTCCTTCGGGGACAGACCCGCGCAGAGCGGCTTCCGCTTCGACGCGGCGGAGCCGGTCGTCGCGGGGGACGCCGCCGCCGCGCAGTGGCGGCTGGAGCGGACCGGAGGGGTGCTCAGTCTGCGGCCTCTGGCGGGGACCGAGGTGAGCGCGGGAATCCTCACCACCTCGCTCAACTGCGGACCGGGGGCCGGCCCGGATTGCCGGGCGCTCACCGTTGCCCCGGGCTCGGGATACACCGCGGCTCCGGTCGCGCTGGACGCGGAGCACAGCTACGCCCTGCGCGTCCGTGGCTCCGACGGGCGGGTGCACTTCGGGGTGGTGCGGGTGTCGCTGCTCGGGGCGGACGCGCAGGGGCGCGAGCTGATGATCTTCGACTGGGCGTACCAGCTCCTGCCGGACGAGCCACGGCTCCAGCGGTCTCCGGGCTGATCCGGTTCCCGCCGACCTCCTTTTCACGACGGCGCCGCGACGGTTCGCGGCGCTGTCGCCCCATCTGAGGCTGACGTGCTCCGCCCTTTGGCATCACAGCAACTCCGCGAGACCCGGGCCGATGCGCTGCACCACTCCTGCTGAAAATAGGGCTCTTCGCTATTTCGTGTGGGCTCCTAGCTGAAGCTTCCCGGCGATGAGATAGGCCATGGTGATGAAGTTGCGCGTGGTGCGGTAGCCGCGGGCTCGTGCCCGTGCAGCCTGAACG
>JALZKG010000407.1 GCA_030859365.1 Gemmatimonadota bacterium | reverse complement strand
CGCTGGAGTCGCTCGCATAGACCGCGGCCCCCCGCGCCAGCGCCAGTTCCGCAGCGGCGCGGCCGCTGCGGGCGAGCCCGAGCACCCCGATGCGCTCCCCCCGCAGCGAGCGGCTCAACGGATCTTGAGCGTGGCGAAGGCGACCAGCGCGAACATCACCCCCAGGATCCAGAAGCGGATGATCACCCGGTTCTCGTGCCAGCCGATCTGCTCGAAGTGGTGGTGCAGCGGGGACATGCGAAAGATGCGCCGCCCAGTGCCGGTGCGCCGTTTGGTCCACTTGAAGTATACCGTCTGCACCATCACCGAAAGCGCCTCCATCACAAAGACTCCGCCGACGATGGCGAGCAGGAACTCCGCCTTGAGCAGCACCGCGATCACACCCAGCACCCCGCCGATGGCGAGCGAGCCGGTGTCCCCCATGAACACCTCGGCGGGGTGCGCGTTGAACCAGAGGAAACCGAGGCAGCCCCCGGCGAGGGCAACGCAGAAGATGGTCAGCTCCCCCGCGCCCGGGAGGTAGAACAGGTTCAGGTAGTCGGAGCTGTCGACCCGGCCGAAAAGGTATGCGAAGACGCCGAAGGTGACCGCGGAGATCGCGGAAAGCCCCGCCGCCAGCCCGTCCAGCCCGTCCGTCAGGTTGACCGCGTTGGAGGCACCCGTGATCACGATGGCGACAAAGGGAATGTACGCCCACCAGGCGAAGTCGATGTGCCAGGTCTTCACGAAGGGGATCTGCGACCAGGTGGCCGGCACCTCGCTGAAGGGGTAGACGATCAGCAGGGCTCCCACCAGCAGCCCCAGCGAAACCTGCCCCACGATCTTGTAGCGGCCGATCAGCCCCTCCGTCTTCTTGCGGACGACCTTGAGGTAGTCGTCCATGAAGCCGAGCGCGCCGAGCCAGAGCAGGACGAGCAGGACGGTCATCGTGTAGGGGTTGGTCAGATCCGCCCAGAGCAGGGTGGGGATCACGGTCGCGAGAACGATCAGCACCCCGCCCATGGTGGGGGTGCCAGACTTGCCCAGGTGCGTCTGCGGCCCTTCGGTGCGGACCACCTGCCCCACCTTCAGCATACGGAGCCGCCCGATGATGGAGGGACCGAAGTAAAAGGCCACCAGAAACGCCGTCACCACCGCGCCCGCCGCCCGAAAGGTCTGGAAGCGGAAGAGGTTGAAGACGATGTGGTACTCGGAGAGCGGAACCAGCAGGTGGTAGAGCAACGGGCCTCGAACGGTCGGGTGGGAGTTCGCCTGACAATGCCGCCGGAGATCCGGCGGCGCAACGGGCGCCGGCTCAGTGCACCGGCTGCGGTGCACCCCCCATCAGCTCCAGCCAGCGCTCCAGCGCCTCGCCTCGTGACGCTTTGAGAAGGATGGTCTCGTCCCCGCGCAGCTCGGGTGCGAGCGCGTGGTACGCTTCGGCCGGGTCTTCACACCGGAGCAGGGCGTCACCGAGCGTCGGCTGCATGGGCTCGAGGGCGCGCGCGAAGGCGCCGGTGGCGACGATCCGGTCGATCCCCCGCCCCACCCGTTCGGCGGCCACCTCGGCCACGCGGAGGTGCAGCAGGTCAGCCTGGGCTCCAAGCTCGCGCATGGTCCCCAGAACCGCGATCTTGCGCCCGCTCGACGGAATCGCGGCGAGCAGCTCCAGCGCGGCGGCCACGCCGGGAGGGTTCGCGTTGTAGCAGTCGGCGAGCACCCGGGTCCCGCCGATCCGGTGCCACTCCCCCCGGAGCTTCGGGCGCGGCATCGCCGCGATCCCCGCGACCGCCTCGCCGGGCGGCACGCCCCACTCCGCGGCCACTCCCAGCGCGAGCAGGGCGTTGCGAACGTTGTGCACTCCCGGAAGGGGAAGGTGCACCTCGAACCCCCTCCAGCGCCAGCGGGTGGAGCCGTCCTCCAGCACCTCGATGCCGGCGGCACCTCCGTCCGGACGCAGCTCCGCATCCGTGCCCACACCCGCGGTCTGGACGCGGAGCGGGTCGATGCGCTCGCGCGCCGCGGCCGGGAGGGCGGCGGGCTCCTCCGCCACGAAGACCGGACCCTCACCGCGTATCCCCTCCAGAAGGGCGATCTCCTCGCGGAGCACGCCGTCCAGATCCACCAGCTTTTCCAGGTGCTCTTCGCCGATGGAGGTGATCACCCCCGCGTCAGGCTCGACGATCCGGGTGAGGATCCGGATTTCCCCGGGCTCGTTCGTCCCCATCTCGACCACCACCGCTTCCGCGTCGTCGGGGGCGGAGAGCAGCGTCAGCGGGACCCCGATCTGGTTATTCAGGTTGGCTTCCGTGGCGTGGACGCGGAAGTGCACTCCGAGCACCGCCCGCAGCAGATCCTTGGTGCTCGTCTTGCCGTTGCTCCCCGCGACGCCGACCACCCGGCCGGCGAGACGGTGCCGGCGGAAGCGGGCGAGACGGCCGAGCGCGGCACGGGTATCCTCGACGACCCAGTACGCCAGTCCCGCCGGGGCGTCAGCGGGAATGTGTGTCACCACCGCCCCCGCGGCGCCGGCGTCCGCGGCGGCGCCCAGAAAGCGGTGGCCGTCGAAGCGCTCCCCCACCAGGGCGACGAACAGCGCGCCGACGGGAACGTGCCGCGTATCGGTCGAAACGGCGCCGAACGCCTCCGGCGCCCCGGCGGGCGACGGGACCCGCAGCGCTTCGGCGACCGCGGCCGATGTCCAGCGGAATGCGCTCACGTCCCCTTCTCCCGTTCTTGAAAGATCTCGTGGGCGACCTCCCGCTCGTCGAAGCGGCGCACGCCGTCGCGCAGGATCTGGTACGTTTCGTGACCTTTGCCGGCGAGCAGCACCAGGTCTTCCGGGGCGGCCTCCAGCAGCGCGTGGCGGATCGCCTCGCGCCGGTCCAGGAGGCACACGTGGGGTGCACCCTCCATCCCGCCGCGAATCTCCCCGGCGATCCGGGCGGGGTCTTCGCTTCGCGGATTATCCGAGGTGACGATCACCCGGTCCGCACCTGCCGCGGCGACGCGCCCCATCTCCGGGCGCTTGCCGCGGTCCCGATCGCCGCCGGCCCCGAACACCACCCATAGCTTTCCCGCGACCAGGGGGCGTAGCGCGGCCAGTGCGCGTTGGAGC
>JALZKG010000405.1 GCA_030859365.1 Gemmatimonadota bacterium | reverse complement strand
GAGCTACGCCGACATGGCGGACCCCGGCGCGGCGCTCGCCCGCGCCGCCGCGCGCTGCACCCAGGTGCAGCCGTACACCCTGGGCACCGCGGTCCCGGGGGAGTTCACCACGTCCGACTGCCAGGCGATGAACGGGCAGGAGCGCGAGCCGGTGGACCACTACCGGGTCGAGACCGACGGGCAGCGCGACGTTCACGTCGTGGTGGAAGCGCCCGGCATGGACGTCTCTCTGAAGCTCTTGCGGGAGGACGGGGTGGAGCTCAAGAGCGGGGGGTACACGGGCGCGTTCACTTCCCTTTCCACGCAGGTCCCCGCCGGCACCTACCGGCTGGTGCTGCGCAGCGAGGGTGCCGAGTGGATGAACAGCCGCCCGCACGGGCGCTACACCCTGCGCAGCTCGACGGACCAGGTGGGGTTCGAGGGGTGCCCCCCGCTGCAGCCGGTCCAGCTCGGCAGCGCGGTCCAGGGCGAATGGAGCGTGACCGACTGCACGAGCCCGCAGTTCCACGCCACGAACCTGCAGCGCTTCGACGCCTACCTGCTCACCCTCCCGGCGCAGCGCGACGTCGTTCTCACGCTGGCTTCGCCGGGGATCAAGAGCTCGATTAACCTGTTCACCCGGGACGGGGCGCCCGTCGCGCAGGCGAGCGCCTACGGGAGCGAGGGACGGATCACCACCCAGCTCGCCCCGGGCGCCTACGTGGTCCGGGTGGGGGTCTCGGGGATGGCGGGACCTTCGGACCGCCAAACCGGGCGCTACACGCTGCAGGTGCGCTGAGGCGGGACCGGCCGGGGAGTCCGCAGGGCCCCCCAACCTCCCGCGTCCCCGGCGAGATCCCCGGCAACCGGGCGGCCCTGCTTCCAGTTCAGCCGGCGTACGGGAGCGGGGACGCAGCCCCCCCATGGTGGAACGGAGCATTCGAGCGCGGCAGGGCCGATCCCCTGCTCTGCTGGTCCCGCTCTTCCGCTCGAACCGGACACTCGCGATGGGCGACACGCTCCCTCCTTCCGATCCCGACGAACTCGAGGGCCTCACGATTGAGGAACTCCTCGATCGGCTGGCGCGCTCCCTGGAGCGCCCCCTCCTGCCCAACCTAGAGGAGCTGCGGCGCCGCTCCAAGGAGTCGCTGCAGCGCGCGGAGGACCTGCTGCGGCAGAGCCCCGATCGGGCGCGGCGACTGGCGGTGACGGCGCCCCGAGCTGAAAGGCCGCATCAAACTGCCGTAGCCGTCCGTCCCAGGTCGCCTGACCGGGCGGGAAAGCACGCCTCCCGATGGGCTCGGTCCACCCTCCGAGGTTCTTGAGCACTCCTCCCGCCCGTGTGACGGCGTGTGACGAAGTCCCCGAAAATCCTGATATGCGATGAGCTTGGGCCTGTATCATACTGAAAGGCCCGACAAGCCGCATGTGGTTGTCGGGCCTTCACTTACACCTACTGTCACTTCACAGGATGTCCCCTGCAACGAGTGGGCGCTGAGGGATTCGAACCCCCGACCCCCTGGGTGTAAACCAGGTGCTCTGAACCAACTGAGCTAAGCGCCCGTGCGTCGGGTCAGCGGATGATCCCCAGCGGGATCAGAACCGCGTACCCCAGAACCAGCAGGAGCGGCGCCGCGACGGTGGAGCCGCGGGAAAGCGTGACGAACCCGAGCCCGATCACCATCAGTGCGGCCGTGAGCAGGATCCAGTTCACGGTCGAAAAACGGACGGAACCTTCCGCTTCGGCGGGGCCCGTCGCGGGACGGCGCAACTCGGTGGGCTTGGGACGCGGCATGGGGAGAATGCTAACCGCGCCGCCGCCACCGCGTCAAGGTCCGGCGGGAGCCGAGGTCGATTCACCGAGCCGCGGGTCCTCGCCGCGCTCCACGCGGGCCAGAGCGACGGTGCACCGCTCGCCCCACACGTTGAAGCGGTTGGCGTCGGCCCCCTTCTGCCACGCAGTCACGGCTTCTTCGCGACCTCCCTCCAGGTACCAGGTACGGCCGGTATGCCAGTGCGCCTCGATCAGGTTGGGCCCCAACTCAAGCGCTCGCGTGAAAAAGGCCCGGGCATCGCCGTACATCTCGCGCTCCAGGTACACGAGCCCCAGGTAGAAGTGGGCGTACAGCGTGGCCTTGCGGTCGGCGTCCAGCCGGATGACCCGGGAAAGGTGCTCGATCGCCTCTCCGAAGATTCCCTTTTTCAGGCAGATGTAGCCGAGGTTGACACGGGCGAGCGCGTCGTTGGGTTCGCGGGTGAGGACTTTGAGAAACGAGCCGAGCGCCTCGTCGTAGCGTTCCTGGAGCATGCGCGCCCATCCGAGCAGCCCCTCGGCCTGCGGGTCGTCCGGAGCGAGCTCGAGCGCCCGGGTGAGTTCGCTCACGGCGCGGGCGGGATCTCCGGCGGCGATCGCGTTCCACCCCCGCTCGCGGAAGGTGGAGCTACCCAGGTGGTCCGCGTGGGGGGGTGGGGGGGCGAGTCCGTGCGTTTCGGCCGCGGGGAGCGACTTGAACTGCTCCACCAGGGCACGGATCTCCTCCTTGAAGGCGGCCAACTGGTCGATGGTGCCCTCTGTGTCCCGGAAGAGCTGGACGATCTGCGCCCGGATCGCGGCGCGGTCCAGGGTGCCAGGGGCCGCGGTGGCGCCATCCATCTCGTCGTGGATGAGGTCGAAGCGTTCCCGCAGCTCCGCGAGGTACGCTCCGGCGCTCATTGCTCCTCCACCCGGGCCGCACCGCCCTCCGGCTCCAGCTCGGCCTGCTCCAAGGCGATCCGCTCCTCGCTCGACAGGATCCGCTCCACGTCCAGCAGCACCACGAGCCGGTCCTCCAGCCGAACCACTCCGCGGATGTATTGGGCCGCGAGCCCCCGAACGTAGGCGGGTGGCTCGGACACGGCGGTCTCCGGAACCCGGAGCACCTCGCGGACGGCATCGACAACGAGCCCGAGGCGCTCCCCGGCGAACTCCACCACCACGATCCGGGTGTCGCTGTCGAAGACGATCTCGCGGACCTCGAAGCGACGCCGCAGATCGACCACGGGGAGCAGGATGCCGCGCACGTCCAGCACCCCCTCCACGAACTCGGGAGCCTGGGGGACCGGGGTCACGGGCTGGTGCCGGAGGACCTCGTGTACGGAAAAGACGTCCAGACCGAATTCGCCGCCGCCCACGCGGAAGGCGACGATCTGGACCTGGGGGACGGAGGGGCGGGCGTGTCTCACGGGAAGGCGTCGGGAAGAAGTGGCTGCGGCGAAGATAGCAGGGCCTGCACATCGAGAAGGGTCACCAGCTCGTCTCCGATCCGGGCGACGCCGAGAAGCCATGCGGGAGGGGCGGCACCGGCGGCGAGGGGCGGACGGAGCGCCCCGGCCGGGATCGAGAGCGCGTCGGGCACGCCGTCGACGATGACCCCCACCCGCGCCGCTCCCCAGCCGACGGCGATCACGTCGCCATCGGCATGGGGTCGGGGGGGGAGTCCGAGAAGGGGTGCGACGTCGAGCACCGGAAGCATCTCGCCCCGGAGCGGGACGATCCCCGCGAGCGGAGGGTGTGGATCGGGGAGAGGGTGGACCCGCCTCGGCGTGAGCACCTCCTCCACCTGATCGAGCGCCAGCGCGAACCGTTCTCCCCCCAGCCAGAAGGCGATGACCCGCACTTCCTGCCTCGCTGCGTCGCCCGCGCCCGGCGGCGTCACGAAGGGTCGGCTCCGGGCGACGCCGCGCCCAGGGAGCGGACCCCCGCGGCCAGCGCCTCCGCGATGCCATCCAGCGGCAGCACCTGGTGCGCCGAAGCGGCCGCCGCCTGTGGCATCCCCCAGATCACGGACGAACTCCGGTTCTGCACCACCCCGTGTCCCCCGGCCGCGACCATGGCGCGTAGCCCGTCCGCGCCGTCGCGTCCCATCCCGGTCAGCACCGCACCCACCCCCCGGCGGCCGAAGCACTCGGCAAGGCTGTGAAAGAGAGGATCCGCGGCGGGGCGAACTCCCCAGAGCGCGGGGCTCCGGTCGAGGGCGATGCGGGGGACTCCGCCGTCGCAGACTACCCGCATGTGGAAGTCGCCCGGCGCGAGGTACACCCGATCCGCGCAGACGCCCTCTCCGTCCCGTGCCTCCGCTACCGGGAGAGCCGACAGGCCGTTCAGGCGCTCTGCCAGCGAACGGGTGAAGCGGGCGGGGATGTGCTGCACCACGAGGACGGCCGCGCCGAGCGGCCGCAAAAGGCGGGGAATCAGCTCCGTGAGAGCGCGGGGCCCTCCCGTGGAGGCCGCGATCCCGATGGCGGCATCGGCCGGAAGCTCCCGCGGCGGGTGTACCGGCCGGGCCGGGCGAGCCGGCGCGGGGGAGCGCATGCGCAGGTTCGCTAGGTTGGCGGCGGCCGCGGCGTGCAGCGCCTCCAGAAGGCGTCCGGCCACCTTCTCCAGGTCCAGCGAAATCGCGCCGGACGGCTTTGCGACCACGTCCACCGCGCCGAGGTCGAGCGCCCGCAGCGTCATTTCCCCGCCCGCCACGGTGTACGCGGACAGGACCACCACCGGGCGCGGTGCCTCACTCATGATGTAGCCGAGCGCCCCCAGCCCGTCGAGTCCCGGCATCTCGACGTCCATCGTGACCAGTTCCGGGTTCAACTCGTGCACCTTGCGAAGCGCCTCGTACCCGTTGCGAGCGGTTCCCACGACGCGGAAGCTCCCGTCCAGCCCCACCACGTCGCTGATCATCCGGCGCATAAAGGCGCTGTCGTCCACCACGAGCACCGAGCGGACGCGGTCTGCCGGCTCAGAGGACATGCTCGCCGCGCCCGACGGTGGAGACCACCACCCGGCCGTCGGCGGGCTCGAAGCGAACCGAACGGCCGAAGTCGCCGCCGACGTGCTCCGCCCGGATCGGGATCCCGAGACGGGCAAGCACCTCGCGCGACGCCGCGATGTTGCGCTCCCCCATGTTCAGCGTTGAGGCGTTCATCAGCGCCGCGAACATGGACGCCCCGCCCACCAGCCGGGCCTCCAGGCCGCGAAGCGACGCTCCGGCGGCGCACATTCGCTCCGCCAGGAGCGGCACCGCGGTGGTAGCGAACTTGGAGGGGTTGCGGTTTCGCTCGTGCTGGCCCGCGAACGGCTCCGGGAGGAGGACGTGCGCCATTCCGCCCACGCGGGCACGGGGGTCGTGCAGCAGCACGGCGACACACGAGCCCAACCCCACGGTGGTGAGCGTCTTGCCCGCGCCCGCGACGGCGGATTCGGCCACGCGGACGAGCACGGCCGACTCCGTCAAAGCGGCTTCTGGAAGATGCGCTCGCGTCCGTGCACCGAGCGGAACCGGGCGCGTGCGGGACCGACCAGCGTTTCCACCTTGCCCATCACCAGAAACCCTCCGGGAACGAGAGCGTCGTAGAACGTTTGGAACAGGCTTTCCTGGATGCCGCGGTCGAAGTAGATCACGACGTTGCGGCAGAAGATCAGGCTCTGCTCGGCGAGGGGCGGCTCCGAGATCAGATCCCGCCGCAGAAAGGAAACGTTTTCGCGCGCCTCGGGAACCAGCCGGAAGGGCGGACCCGCGCCGAACCAGCGCTCGCGCACCTCGGCGGGGGTTTCCACCAGCGACAGCTCCGGGTACTCTGCCTGCCGCGCCGCCTCCAGGCTACGCCGGTCGATGTCGGTCCCCACGATGCGGAAGCGCCCGAGCTGCCCGGCCCCGCCGTGGTGCTCCGCCCACCTGCGCAGCAGGATGGAGACGGTGTACGCCTCCTCGCCGCTGGCAGACCCCGCGCTCCAGATCCGCCGCACTCCGCTCCCGGCGAAGAGCGTCGGCAAGCAGTGCTCCTCGACCGCCTCCCAGGTCGGGAGGTTGCGGAAGAACTTGGTGACGTTGATGGTGAGCGTGTCGAGCAGCAGGTCGTACTCGGCCGGATCCCGATCGAGCAGCGATGCGTACGCCTCAAAGCTTGGCTCTGCCCGCGCACGCAGCCGAACCGCGATCCGCCGGCGCAGGCACTTGTCCTTGTAGAACAGGCAGTTGAAGCCACGCTCGCGGTGGATCTTCTCTTTGAGCCGCTCCCACTCGCCCTCGTCTCCCTCCAGGGCGAGGGACGACGGCGGAGGCAGCGGCCCGGGGGTGGCCCTCACCGCGCTCCGGCGCCGGGCTTGGCGAGCACGTGCTCGACCAGCTCCAGGTTGGTCCGGGCGACGTGGTTGGCGGGGTTGAGCTCCAGCGCGCGCCGCCACAGTCGGACGGCTTCTTCCCGCTCCATCCGCTTGTAGTGGATGTTGCCGAGCTTGAAGTACACGTCGTCGCCCAACTCCGGAGCCATGCGGATGGCACGCCCGTACTCCGCCGCGGCCTCGTCATGAGCCCCACGCCGGTACAGCACGTCGCCCAGCCCCTTGTGCACCTGCGGCACCTCGCCACCCCCCTCCTCGGCGGCACGCCGGTACAGCGCCTCGGCGGCATCCCAGTCGCCGCGCCTCTCGCGCACCAGTCCGAGGTGCAGCAGCAACGGAGCGGAGTGTGGATACAGGGCGATTCCCTCGTCCCCCAGCCGCAGCGCCGCGTCGGTGCGGCCGGCAGCAGCCTCCGCGAGGATCGCAAAGGCGAAGAAAACAGCCGGCGGCGTCCGCGATCCGAGCGCGGCGCGGTACGCTTCGAATGCGGGGACGGCCGCCTCCACGTCCTGCGCCTTGAGGCGGAGGACGGCGCAAGACAGGAGCACGTCGGCCCGGCTCGGCTCCAGCCGGAGCGCCTCGTCCGCGGCCCCCCGCGCCTGAGGGAGCCATTCCAACTCCTCCAGCGCGAGGGCCAGGTTGTGAAAGGCAGCGGCGCGACCGCCCCCGGCGTCGACCGTTTCGCGGAAGGCGCGTAGCGCTCCGCGCATGTCGCCGCTCCGCAGCGCGATCAGCCCCAGCGCGAAGCGGGCGTCGAGCGCCTCCGGGTGAAGCTGCAGCACGCGGCGAAACTCCCGCGCCGCCTCCTCGTGCATTCCCGTCTTGTAGAAGGCGACACCCAGGTTGCGGTGCTCGTCGATCCGGGCGCGGGGCACCTCCCTCACATCGGCCGCGACACGGCGTCCGACCTGGTGGGCGAAGCCCGCCTGGATC
>JALZKG010000393.1 GCA_030859365.1 Gemmatimonadota bacterium | reverse complement strand
AACCGGCTCAAGCTGCTGAAGCGTCGCATGTACGGCCGCGCCAGCTTCGATCTGCTCCGCGCTCACGTGCTCGCCGCTGCATGACCACGCCCGTGCCGCTCCGCTGCACCGAAAGTGCGGAAGAACCATCAAATGTCCCACTTCCGGCGGAAACGATGTCACACCCGATCGGTGACGAGCCCTTGCACGGAACCGCGCAGCTGCCGAGGTAGGGAAGCTCTGCACAAACGCGGGTTTGGCGCTCGAGGCGGCCCAATGCAAGCGAGGCGGTGCCGGCACGCGTCGTACAAATCCGCCTCCGTCCTTCGATGTTGATGATCGTGCTTCGCTGGATGGTACCGGATCGCGTGGGCAGTTGGTTCTAGTACAGTTCAGGACACAACCTCAACATAGGGGCAAAGGTGCCATCGTTTCCGAAGCCGCGGTTCGCGTTCGACTACGATGCGGAGGCGGAGACCGCCCGCCTGCGCGCGCACAAGGTGACGCGTGGGATCCCGGCGAAGCGCGCGGATGGGCTGCTCGTCGCCACCTGGAACATCGCCAACTTCGGTGCGCAAGAGCGCCGGGACCAGGACCACCGGCTGATCGCGGAGATCCTCGGCTGGTTCGATCTGATCGCGATCCAGGAGGTGCGGGAGAACTTCGCACCACTGTTCGACGTCAAGCACCTGCTGGGCGACCGCTACCGGGTGGTGTTCTCCGACGTGGCGGGCAACAACGAGCGCATGGCCTTCCTCTATGACGCGCGCAAGCTCACCCTCCTGGAGGAAGTGGGAGAGATCGCGATCCCGCCGTCGAGCCTCAAGTCGGTGAAGGTGAAGGGCGTGGACCTCCGCTTCGAAGGGTTCGACCGCAATCCGTACCTGGCCACCTTCGCCATCGGGCGCGTCAGTTTTCTGTTAATCAACGTGCACCTGTATTTCGGCGGGACTGACGCGCCGAGCATGGGGCGCCGTGTCCTCGAGACGCTGGCGGTGGCACAGTATGCTGCGCGACGGCGGAAGTCGAAGCACGCCTTCACGCGGGAGGTCATCGCGCTCGGTGATTTCAACATGCCGAAGCGCGAGGCCCGGGATCCGGTCTACCGAGCGCTGACCAGCCGCGGTCTCGAAGTCCCGGACCACGGCTCGGGATTGGGATCGAACCTCCAGTCGGACAAGCACTACGACCAGGTGGCGTTCTTCCCGGGCGAGACAAAGAACTGCTTCAGCGGCCGCATGGGTGTGTTCGACTTCGACGGTGTGGTATTCCCGGAGCTGTGGGAGCGGAACGGGCAGAAGGCGTTCAACGCGTACCTGCGCTATCACCTATCTGACCACAGGCCGCTCTGGATGGAGCTGAACATCCCGCAGTGACGTTGCTGAAGGCGCGCTCGGCGGCGCGCCGGAAGTCAAGCAGGGCAGGGGATCCGTATTCGAAACTTTGTTGGGGGTGGTGCATGCAAGAGTCCGAACCTGAAGCCATCCGAAGCGGGCCGGCGCCCATTCCGGCCGCCGCGGAATCTGCGGCCGGGCGGAGCGCCGAAGAGACGCGGTCCAAGTACCTGCCGGCCAAGGCGCGGCACGGGCTGGCGCTCTGCCTGTCGGGTGGGGGCTTCCGGGCTGCCCTCTTCCACCTTGGCGCGGTGCGGCGGCTCAACGAACTCGGGATCCTTGCCCGGGTCGACGAGATCTCCGCAGTCTCCGGGGGGAGCATCTTCGCCGCCCACCTCGCCGATCGCCTCCGCCCGTGGCCACTCCCGGGGGAGATTGTCTCCGACTGGGAGGAACGCATTGCGGTGCCGTTCCGCGCGTTTGTTAGCCAGGATCTCCGGAGCGGGCCCGCCATCCTCGAATGGCTCGGAGAGTCCGTCTGGCCTGGGCTGGGGATGGGGGCGGGCGAACTGGCGCAGCAGTACGCGGAGCGCCTCACCGGGATGCGCCTGGCTGACCTCCCGGAGCGCCCCCACTTCGTCTTCTGCGCGACCGATGTGGTCTTCGGGGTCAACTGGGTCTCGGAGCGCACGCACGTGGGCGACTACCAAGCGGGATACATGGTGCCACCGGACGACTGGACCGTAGCGCGCGCCGTCGCCGCATCGTCGTGCTTCCCGCCGGTGTTCAATCCGCTTCCGTTGCACGTCCGGCCCGAGGAACTGACGGGCGGCAAGGTGCCCAAAGGCGAAGCCCGGGATGAATGCATCGCGGACCTCGCGCTCAGCGACGGCGGTCTCTACGACAACCTGGCGTTAGAGCCGGTATGGAGACGCGCGGCCACGCTCCTCGTCTCCGACGGGGGAGCGACGTTCGATCATCAGCCCGTCCGAGGCTTGCTGAAGCGTCTCTTTCGCTACAACGCTGTTCAGGGCAATCAGGTGGGTGCGCTCCGGAAGCGGTGGCTGATCTCCAACTACATCGAGGGTGTGCTGCGGGGCACCTACTGGGGGATCGGCAGTCCGGCAAGCAAGTACGGGCTGGCGGACTGGACCGGGTACTCCAAGCCGCTCGTGGAGGACGTGATCTCCGAGGTGCGGACGGATATGGACGCGTTCTCGGAAGGGGAAATCTCGGTGATCGAAAACCACGGCTACATGACGGCGGCCGTAGCCCTTCGGAAGCACGCGCCGGAGTTGTCCGAGCTGCATCCTGCCGCGGATCTCATCGCGGTCCCGAACCCCGTCTGGTTGGAAGAGTGGCGCGTCAGGGCTGCGATACAAGGAACACCGGGACGGCGCAGGGCCCGCTGAAGGCGAAGTTTGCTCTAATCCGCGTTCGCACGGCCGAAGGGCGTCCGATCGGCAGCGGGTGCAGGCAGCCGCCCGAGGAGGCGCAGTGGCTCGTCTGTGAGTGGAGAACCACGGGAGAGAAAGAAGTACTGCCTGTGCAGCCACCCGCCCGAGACGCGCTGAAGACGCTGGTCCGGGCGATCAAAGCGCAGTCGCGCTGCGAGCAAAAGAAGAACCGTCTCGGGCTGGATCACCTGGAGTGTAGAGGGTGGCAAGCACTCCAGCACCCCCGATGCTCGTGATGATAGCCAAGACGTTTCTGCAGCACCTGCGGATTGGGGGAAAAAGGAAGGGGAGCATTCCCATAAGACCTCCCTTCTCGCCCTCTCTCCCGAAGATCAAGAGAGCACTGGCCGAGCGGCTCCAGCGAGTGCTCCACCTGCGCTGTCCACGCTGTCCCGAGCCGCTCACGCTGCGGCGGCCGCAACCCGCACCTGGCAGACGAGTGCTAAGATAATGAACAGAGGCAAAAGACATTCCGGTCTGTCCGGTGCGCGGTGGTCTCCGCGTTCCCTTTCCAGCGGGAGGACTGTCGTCAGCTTGTTCGCTTTGGGACTCCCGATTTTCATGTTGCTCGTGTTCCGCGCAGCCCTGAAATTTTCCTTTCTAAGCTCGGAACGCAGACTTTTTCGGGGCGCGCCGCTGGAGCGGCGGCGGGCGGCTCCGTACGGTCCGCAGGCCCAGCAATTCGGGCCCGCAGTTGATCCGCTGCTGCGCAGCCGGGCGACTCCGATTCGCGGGGCGACAGCGCAGTGCGCCCCGCCCCCGCGTGAGCGGTTTGGGCTGTTTTCGGCACCCCTCGAGTGGCTGCTCAGCAGAGATCTCTGGGCGCTCTACGCTACTCCCGAGTGGTTCCGTTGGCGGTACAAAGCCGCTGATCTCTTTAGCAACGCCCCGCGTGAGCGCCGCTCCCTTCAGCGAGCAATCGAGGCGTATGAAACCGCCGTCCTGAGCGCAAGGAAGGCAACCTTATGGCGAGCAAGAGCGGCTCTGACCCTCACGATCCTATCGTTAGCATTCGCTGCGGGTATCGGCAACAATCACCTTACGGAACGACTGACGGAGGTGGGAGCTAGCCAGCAAGAAACCGCCCTGGTGGTGGTCTCGGTTGCTATGGTCACGATCTTGGTGGGCAGAACGCTAGAAGCGCAGGCGGATGCGTTTTCGGTCCGTGCGGCTCTGACTACCGCGGCATTGATCGGCGCGACGGCGGCTGCCCTCGTAGACACCGGGACCGAAGGCACGTACGCTGATCGAATCACCGTCTTCCAGAGGATCCCAGTGACTGCCGTCGGAACAGCCGTTTTCTTCGGTTGCGTGTACGGACTGTTCGTGTTTTTCTATCGGTTTTCCCCGGTTCAGTGGCTGTCGCGCCGGGTACGATCCCCCGACCTGCTCGGCTGTTGGGTGGCAATACGGCTCGCCGATGCGGTGCTCGCCTCGCGATGCTCTGTCCACGCCGACGACCCTGGTTTCGTACGTGTCCACGCCTTCGACGCGCTGGATCATGCGGCCTCGGCGATCCAAAAGTATCTTCCCCGCGCCCTCGCAACCCGCAACCTACGGGTCGATGATGCGGTTCGCTCCGAGTGTTGGCGTATGGGAACCGCTCTCCGCAGCCGGCGGCGCGATCTGCTGCCGATACCACTCGTTCAGGGCGGGCGGCACCTTGACGGCTGGGTTGAGCTCATCGACCTTGCGATGGAAGGTCGATGGTGGAACCTTGAACGGTCGGAAGCGGCACCTTCGATCGCGGACCGCTTCGGACCGCAGATCTTCACCTCCGTCTTGATCGCGCTCGTGCTACTGGGCATGGGTGCCTCTTGGTGGTGGGCCGCAAGAGGACGAGGCGCCGCGGTCCAGTGGGTTGAGCAATACCTCACAACGGCATCTTTGCTGTTCATTGGGCGGGCTGTCTGGACGGGGGTGCGGTTCGTCCGTGCTCGTCCCACGTTTTGAGGGTACTTGGTGCATGACTTCCAACCGGTGCAGGGCGCGTCGGTGTTACACAACGAGACGTCCCAAAGTGAGTAGAAGCACGATGACCACAGGCATCGCCTGCATCCAAAAGGTCCAAAAACAGTACCACGCTTCACGGTCAATCCGGCGCGGCGGGTTGTAGGCGATGAGGTAATAAATCGCTTGCCAGAGAGCCACGGCCATGAACACGAGCGGCACCAGCAGAGTCGGAGAGATCACCTCGACGGTTACGGCGGCTGCGCCTGCGGCGGCGATTGGCGGGCTGGGTAGCGAATTGCTCCAAGGGGCCTGGCGCAGTTCCGCGATGCGTTGCGGCTCCCTCCCCGCTTTGTTTCGTCCACCTGGCCCCTGCGGACGTCCGCAAGGAGGGGAGCGCCTTCGACCTTCCCATCGCCGTCGGAATCCTCGCCGGGGCGGGCCAGCTGGATGCGGACGGGGCGCTGGAGCGGTTCGTCCTGCTCGGCGAGCTGGGGCTGGACGGGGGGCTCAGGCCGGTGCGCGGCGCCCTGTCCATCGCGCTCGCCGTTCGCGACGCGGGCCTTCAGGGGCTGATCGTTCCGGGGGAGAACGTGGCGGAGGCGGCGGTGGTGGAGGGGATCGAGGTCCGCGGCGCCGCTTCGCTGCGTGAGGTGGTGCGCTTTCTCGGCGGCAGCGGCGAGCTGCCGGTGGCGCGGGTCGACCTCGACGCCCTCTTCCGGACGTCCCCCTCGACGGACCACGACCTGGCGGACGTCCGGGGTCAGGAGCACGCCAAACGCGCACTGGAGGTGGCCGCGGCGGGCGCGCACAACCTGCTGATGATCGGCCCGCCGGGATCCGGTAAGACGATGCTCGCCCGGCGCCTCGCCGGGATCCTACCCCCGCTGTCGCTCGAAGAAGCGCTGGAAACCACCAAGATCCACTCGGTGGCGGGGTTGCTCGGCCCCGGGCAGTCGCTGGTCTCCGTGCGCCCGTTCCGCTCTCCCCATCACACCATCTCCGACGCCGGGCTGATCGGGGGCGGCTCCAATCCCCGACCGGGCGAGGTGTCGCTGTCGCACCACGGTGTCCTCTTCATGGACGAGCTTCCCGAGTTCCGCCGCAACGTGCTGGAGGTCCTCCGCCAGCCGCTGGAAGATGCGGAGGTGACCATCTCCCGTGCCGCGCTGTCGCTGACGTACCCTGCCCGCTTCATGCTCGCCGCGGCCATGAATCCGTGTCCGTGCGGACACTTCGGCGACACGCAGCGGCAGTGTGCATGCACGCCCCAGGCGGTGCAGCGCTACCTCGGCCGCGTTTCCGGACCGCTGCTGGACAGGATCGATCTCCACGTGGAGGTGCCAGCGGTGCGCGTCCGTGATCTGCAGGATCAGCGTCGCGGCGAGCCCTCGGAGGCGGTGCGCGAGCGCGTCGCCCGTGCGAGGGAGCGGCAGCGGGAGCGCTTCGCCGACCGCGCCGAGGTGCACGCCAACGCCCACATGGCACCACGCGACCTGCGGGAGTTCTGCAAGGTGTCCGAAGCGTGCGACGCGTTGCTGCGCACCGCGATCAACCGGCTCGGGCTTTCCGCGCGGGCCTACCACCGGGTCCTCAAGATCGCGCGGACGCTCGCGGACCTGGAAGGCGTGCCCGACATCGGCACTCCGCACGTGGCGGAGGCGATCCAGTACCGCTCGCTGGATCGGCTGACAAACGCCTGACGAACAGACCTCCCATGTGGGGAAAAAGTGCCTGGAGTTCCCCCGTTTTCGTGGACACCCAGATAAGCCCGGCGGTGTAGGAGTCGGGCGAGGAGGTGATCCATGGCAGGAAAGCGAAGGCAGTTCACGGGGGAGTTCAAGCTCGAAGCCGTGCGGATGGCGAATGACAGCGGGAAGCCGACGTCCCGGGTGGCGCGGGAGCTGGGGATCCGAGCCGACATGCTGCGTACGTGGAGGCGGCAAGCCGAGAGTCGGGCTGGCTTGGTGCCGGGAGACGTCTTCCCGGGCAACGGCAAGCTGACGAGCCAGGAGGAGGCGATCCGGCAGCTTCGGCGCGAGGTAGAGGTTCTGAAGCAGGAGCGCGAGATCCTAAAAAAAGCGGCGGTCTTCTTCGCCAGGGAAGTGCGGTGAAGTTTTCCTTCCTTCGCACCCACGCGAGCGAGTACCCGATCCGGCGGATGTGTGCGGTGCTCCAGGTGCCGAAGGCCGGCTACTACGCGTGGAAGAAACGAGCGCCGAGCGCGTGCGCAACATCGGATCTGCGCCTGAAGGTGAAGATCCGCTCCGTGCACCGGAAGAGCCGGACGCGCTACGGCAGCCCACGGGTGCATGAGGAGCTGAAGGCGGAGGGGATTGCCTGCGGCAGGAAGCGTGTCGAGCGGCTCATGCGCGAGGATGGGCTGCGGGCGAAGAAGAAACGGCGCTTTCGCCGGACGACGGATTCGGCGCATGCGCACCGGGTCCATCCCAACCACCTCGCGCGGAACTTCGCCGTGCAGGAGATCGAGGGAGTGGATCGGGTGTGGGTGAGCGACATCACCTATCTGCCCACGCGCTCGGGGTGGCTGTACCTGGCGGTCGTGCTCGACCTGAAGAGCCGAGCCGTGGTGGGATGGGCGATGAAGAACACGCGGGAGGCCCGCCTGGCCACGGATGCGCTTACCATGGCGCTCTGGAGACGGGAGCCCCATGGTGGTCTGCTGCTCCACTCGGACCGGGGCGTGCAGTACGCCGCGGGGGACTACCAGGAGATCCTGCGGGTGCAGGGGATCACGGGCAGCATGAGCAGGAAGGGCAACTGCTGAGCGTCAACGCCGTGGCCGAGAGCTTCTTCGCCACGCTGGAGTGGGAGCTCGTCCAAGGGGCGGACTGGCAGACGCACGAGCAGGCGCGCCGAGCCATCTTCAACTACATTGAGGTGTGGTACAACCGCCAGCGTCGGCATTCCTCCCTCGGCTACAAGAGCCCGGCAGAGTTCGAGCAGCAGCTCGTCCTCACCCGGAGGGCAGCATAAACCCCGTGTCCATCAAAGCGGGGGAGGTCCAGACCTCGGTCCCGCGGGCTTCGCCAATGGATATGGGTGGGGCATGGTGGATGCCGTCTGCGCCGTGGACT
>JALZKG010000335.1 GCA_030859365.1 Gemmatimonadota bacterium | reverse complement strand
GTGATGGTCCTTCTTGTGGGCTCGGAAGTGGTCCATCAGATAGTTGATGCGGCCGGTCAGGAGCGCGATCTGAACCCGGGTGGAGCCCCGATCGGTGGGGTGCTCCCTGTACTTCTCGATTACGGTTTCACGGGCGAACGCCATAGCGGTCCGGTACCTCCTGAAGAGTTCTGCGCTGGTCGGGAAGTTAGCCGCGGATAATAACGACGTGGGAGTATCGGCACAAGGTGTGCCTACCGCTCCTCCGCCGGAGGCAGCGTCCGTGCGGCCGCCTCGTCCCGCTTCATCTGCTCCACCAGCGCACCCGCCGACGCAAAGGGGCGGATGGGGCGGAGCCACCGTGCGAAGTCCACCCGTACCGCCCTGCCGTAAAGATCCCCACTCCAGTCCAGCAGGTGCAGCTCGATGGAGGGGGGCGAGCCCTGGAAGGTGGGCCGGGGCCCCAGGTGGAGAAGGCCGGGTACCCGGCCCCCCGCCACCCATCCATGGACGGCGTACACCCCCTCCCGGGGGAGCATCTTGTACGGATCTTCCACCCGAATGTTCGCCGTGGGGAAGCCGAGCTTGCGCCCCCGCTGGGCGCCGTGGATCACCGGCCCGGTGACGGAGTAGGGACGCCCGAGCCCACGGGCCGCTTCCGCGACATCGCCCTCGGCCAGCGCCCGCCGAATCCGGGTGGAGGAGACGGCGCTCTCCCCCGCCCGCACCGCCTCCACCACGTCCACGTCGAATCCTGCCTCCCCGCCGATCTCCCGCATGGTGTCGACGCCGCCCTCCCGGTCCCGGCCGAAGCCGTGATCGTAGCCGATGACCAGCTCGCGCAAGTCGAGCCGCCCGAGCAGGATCTCCTCCACGAAGCGGCGCGCCGGGTAGTGCTGCAGAACGGGCGTAAAGGGGAGGAAGACCGCGTACTCCACACCGGACTGTGCCAGGATCTCGCGCTTTTCCGCGGGGGTGGTGAGCGCCGGGGGCGCGGCCTCCGGACGGACGACGCGGAGCGGATGTGGGTGAAAGGTGACGAGAACGCTGCGGCGCCCCGTCCGTCGGGCGCGGCGGACGATCTCGGCCAGCACCTCCTGGTGACCGCGGTGCACCCCGTCGAAGGTGCCGACGGTGACCACCGAGCCACGGCCGTCGCGCGGAAAGGGCGCGGGGAGCGCCGGATCGATCGCGAACGGCGCGCTCCAGCCCTCTATCCCCTCCCTCATGCGAACACCTTCCGGGGCTGAAGGGCTGCGTCACGTAGCTCCGCCACGGCGCGCAGCGCGCCACTGGAGCCGACCAGGACGATGGGCGCCCCCTCCGCACAGCCCTTCGCAAGCCCGGCGGGAGCGGCGATCCGTCCTCCCTGGAGGATCCGCGCCTCCTCGTCTTCACCGACGGCAACGCGCGGCAGGTGACGAAGCGCGTCCGCGGGTGACATCAGGCCGCGCTGCACCGCCTCCGGACTGTCGAGCTCGTCCAGCGTGACCGCAAGATCGACCCGATGCGGTCCCACGCGGAGCCGGCGGAGCTGCCGCAGGTGCGCGCCGGCTCCGAGCTCCGCGCCGACGTCGCGGGCGATGGAACGGATATAGGTGCCGCTGCCACACTCGACGGCGAAGCGGACGTCCGGAAGGCGGATCTCCAGCACACGGATGTCGTCGACCCGAACGGGGACGGGGGTGCGTTCCACGGGCTCGCCGCGCCGCGCCCGCTCGTGCGCCCGCTCGCCCGCGACCCGCTTCGCGGAGAAAAGGGGGGGAAGTTGCAGAAGGGAACCGGTCTGGGCAGCGAAGGCAGCGTGGATGCTCGTCTCGTCGACCCCCCTCCAGCCGGCCGGCTCGCCGAGCGGGGTTCCCGACAGGTCGTCGGTGTCGGTCGCGAAGCCGAGCCGCAGCGTCGCCTCGTACTCCTTGTCCATCCCGGTGAGATACTCCGACAGGCGCGTGGCCGGCCCGATGCAGAGCAGCAGCAGCCCGGTGGCGAACGGATCCAGCGTCCCGGTGTGCCCCACCTGGCGGGTCCGAAAGGCGCGGCGGACATGCGCCACCACGTCGTGCGAGGTGGGTCCCTCCGGTTTGTCCAGGGCGAGGACGAGTCCGGCCGTGGAATTGCTCCCCACCAACGGAGCCGCCGCCTTCAATCCTCGGATCCGTCGGCGTCCTGCCCCCCTGGCCCGGGAGCTTCGGCGGGAGGCAGCGCTTCCCGCAGCAGCGATTCGATCCGCCTTGCCTCCGCGAGCACGCGGTCGAGGGTGAAGTGCAGCTCCGGCACGCGCCGCATGTATAGCCGGCGGCTCAGCTGGCTGCGCAGGAAGGGGGCGGCGCTGCGCAGTCCCAAAAGCGCTTCTTCCCCCTCGGCCTCGTCCCCCATCACCGTCACGTAGACGCGCGCGTGGTCCAGCTCCGGCGAGGTGTCGACCGCGGTGACGGTGACCATGCCGACCCGGGGGTCGCGGACCTCGTCGCGCACGAGCAGCGACACTTCCTGGCGGAGCTGCTCGTTGATGCGGTCGGTTCTGCAAAAGCGAGGCGGCATGACGGTCAGCGCTGGGCGGCGACGCTGGCGAGCGTCCGGGCAACCTCCTCCACCCGATAGCACTCGAGCGTGTCGCCCACCTTGACGTCGTTGAAGTTGGAGACGTTCAGGCCGCACTCGAAGCCCTCGCGCACCTCCCGCACGTCGTCCTTGAACCGCTTCAGGCTGCCGAGCTCGCCCTCGTATACCTGCACGCCATCGCGCACCACGCGCACCCGGCTGCGCCGCTGCAGCTCGCCGCTGGTGACCATGCAGCCGGCCACGGTGCCCACCCGCGGAACCTTGAAGATCTGCCGCACCTCCGCCGTCCCAAGCAGTACCTCGCGCTCTTCGGGCGAAAGCAGACCCTCCATCGCGGCACGCACCTCCTCCACCGCCTCGTAGATGATGTTGTACAGCCGGATGTCCACGTCTTCCCGCTCCGCGACGCCGCGCGCCTCCGTGGTGGGGCGCACGTGGAACCCGATCACGATGGCGCCCGCCGTCGAGGCGAGCAGCACGTCGGACTCGTTGATGGCGCCGACGCCGCGGTGGACCACCTGCACCCCGACCTCGGGGGTGCCGAGCTGCTCCAGGGCATCGGACAGCGCCTGCACCGAGCCGTCCACGTCGCCCTTGATCACCAGGTTGAGCTGCACCGCCTCGCCGCGTGCCAGCAGCCGGGAAAGGTCGGTCAGCTTGACCCCGCGGCTGCGGATCCGCATCCGCTTTTCCCGGTCCAGCCGCTGCCGGGTGTTCGCGATCTCGGCGGCACGATCCGCCTCCATGGAGATCAGCTGGTCTCCCGCGGCCGGCACCCCGGGGAGCCCGAGGATCTGGACCGGGATGGCCGGTCCTGCGGCCGGCACCACGTTGCCGCGCTCGTCGAGCATGGCGCGGATACGACCGTGGTAGTGGCCGCAGACCACGTGGTCGCCTACCCGCAGCGTCCCGTTGGTGACGAGCACCGTTGCGACGGGGCCCTTGCCGACGTCGAGCTGCGCTTCGATCACGGTGCCGTGGGCCTCGCGGTCCGCGTTCGCCTGCAGCTCGAGGATCTCGGCCTGCAGCAGCACCTTTTCGAGTAATTCGTCCATTCCGATGCCGCGCTTCGCGGACACCTCGGCCGACATCACGTCGCCGCCGAACTCCTCCAGCACGACCCCGTGCTGCAGCAGGTCCTGCTTCACCCGCATGGGGTCGGCGTCGGGAAGGTCCACCTTGTTCACGGCCACGATCAGCGGCACCCCCGCGTTGCGGGCGTGGGAGATCGCCTCCACCGTCTGCGGCATCACCGAGTCGTCCGCCGCAACGACCAGGATGACCACGTCCGTCACCTCGGCGCCACGGGCGCGCATCGCGGTGAAGGCGGCGTGACCGGGCGTGTCCAGAAAGGAAATCGTCCGGCCGTCGCCCAGCTCGACGTGGTAGGCGCCGATGTGCTGCGTGATCCCGCCCGATTCGCCCGCGATCACGTTGGTCTTGCGGATGTGGTCGAGGAGCGACGTCTTGCCGTGGTCGACGTGACCCATGACGGTGACGACCGGCGGGCGGGACGACAGGTCCTCCGCCGCGTCCGCCTCCACCTCTTCTTCCATGTCGGCACCGTACTCCTCCTCACGGACGGCCTGGAAGCCGAACTCGTCCAGGAGCAGTTCGATCTGGTCGAAGTCGAGGCGCTGGTTGATGGTCACCATCAACCCAAGGTTCTTGAAAGCCGAGCCGATGATCTGGCTGGACGGGATGTCGATCAGCTCCGCCAGCTCGGCTACGGTCAGGAACTCGTTGACCCGGACGGTCGTCGCCTCCTCCTGCCGCACCCTTTCCCGCTCTTCGTCGCGCCGCTCCTGCTGGCTGGGGCCCAGATCGCGCGTCTTGCGTTTGCGGCGGCCACCGCCTTCCATGGCGGCCATGGTCTTGCGGAAGTTGGAATCGACGGCGTCCTGATCGACCCGCCCCTTCTTCCGCTTGTCCTTTTTCTTGCCACGGGTGGCGTCCGCTCCGAACGTCCGCGCGGGGGTGCCGGCCGCGGGGGCACCGGCCGCACGGGCGGGAGCCGGCGTATCTCGGCGTACCGGCGCGGGGGTGACGCCCTCGGGGCGCGCTGGACG
>JALZKG010000249.1 GCA_030859365.1 Gemmatimonadota bacterium | reverse complement strand
GCCCTATCTTTTCCGGCTGCCTTTCCCCCGGAGGAGCTTGGGACCCGAACCGACGCTCGAGCAGCGGATCGCACGCGGCAGGGAAGCGTACGACCGCAACGACCATCTCGCCGCCCTGGAGGACTTCGAGGAGGTGACGCAGCACGCTCCCGGTTTTGCGGACGTGCACAACCTGCGCGGAGTGTGTCTTAGCATGCTGGGGCGCGCCGAACTGGCGGTGGAAGCCTTTGAGCGCGCCCTGGCGGTCAATCCCCACTTCGTGGGGGCACACCTGAACCGGGCGATCACGCTGAACGACCTCGGGCGGCTGGACGAGGCCCGAGAAGCGTTCGCTCAGGCGGCCGAAGCGGACGAGGAGGAGGGATTCGGTCCGTTCTCGTCCGCGGTGTCGGCGCGCCTGGCGGTTCGCCACGCCGAGCTTGGGGATCTGTACGCGGAAGCCGGCGCGCTGCGCGAGGCGACGGAGCAGTACCGCCGTGCGTGCGAGATCCGGCCGCACTTTCTGGACATCCGGAACCGCCTGGCCCGGGTGCTCATCGACCTGGGAGAGTTCGACGCCGCCCAGGGGGAGCTACGTGGAATTCTGGAGGCGAACCCCGCCTTCGGCGCCGCCCGGGCAAACCTCGGGCTGGCCCTGTTCCGCGCCGGACACGTTGATGCCGCACGCGGGGAGTGGGAGATCTGCGCCGCACGGCACCCCGGCAATCCGCAGGTGGAGGCCTACCTCGCGATGCTGCAGCGCCAAGGCGGGGCGACGGGTGCCACCTGATCCGTTTCCGTTCCGTGGCTCCGCTTCCAAAGTCCGCGAAACACGCCGCCATCCGGCGGGGTACCCTTCTGCCATGACGATGCTCTCCATTCGACGCGCACTTCTCGGCGCCCTTCTCTTTCTGCCGCTCGCCGGATGCGGCTCCCGGCAGGTTCCGCTGGCGCAGCTCGGACCCGACGTGCTCTTCGAGCGCGCCCGCGTCGCCCACGAGGCGGGCCGGCACGGACGGGCGGCCGAGCTGCTCGACGCCTTTCTGCAGAACCATCTCGGTGACCCGCGCGTTTCGGACGCGCGAATGATGCTCGGCCGCTCCCAGATGGAGCGGGGGGAGTATCTGGAAGCCGCGGGGGCGTTTCAGCGTCTGGTGACCGACTACCCGGCGGACCCCCGGGCGGCGGAGGCACGCTTCCTCACCTGCGAAGCGTACAGTCGTCTTTCGCCGCGGGCTCCGCGCGACCAGGAGTACACCCGGGTGGCGATCACGCACTGCGAATCGGTGCGGTCGCTCTACCCGCAGACGGAGTTCGCCACCCGCGCCGCGGCCCAGGTGACGGAGCTTCGGCACAAGCTGGCGCAGAAGGCATACGAAACCGGAGTGTTCTACTTCCGCCGCCGTGCGTACGACGCCGCGGTGGTGTACCTGGCCGACGCGGTGGACCAGTACCCGGAAACGTCGGTGGCTCCCACCGCGCTGATGATGCTGGTGGAGAGCTATGGACGGATCGGCTACGCCGAGGAGGCGGAGGAGGCGCGACAGCGGCTGCGGCGAGACTACCCCGAGAGCGCGGAGGCGCGCGCGCTACCGGGCTGATCGTCCGGATGGCCGCCGCGGCGATGCGCGTCGGGGTCTTTGGCGGGACCTTCGATCCCCCCCACGTCGGGCACCTGATCGTGGCGACGGAGGCGCACCGCGCGCTGGAGCTGGACCGTCTGCTCTTCGTGCCCGCCGCGCTCCCTCCGCACAAGGGGGGCGGGGTGCACACGTCGCCCCGCGTGCGGCTGGAGATGGTCCGGCGCGCCATCCGGGGCGACCAGCGCTTCGGCGCCGAAGACGTCGAGGTGCGGCGGGCGGGCCCCTCGTATACGATCGACACTCTGCGCATCTTCGCCGAGCGGATGCCCGGTGCGGAGCTCTTTCTCCTGATCGGGGCCGACAACTTGCGGGACTTTTCCGCCTGGCGTGAGCCCCGGCAGATCATGAGCCTGGCCCGCCTGGTGGTACTCGCCCGCGCCGGGGAGGAGGGGGACGGCACGGTGCCGGCGATCCGCATCCCCGTCACCCGGATCGACGTGTCGTCGACCGCGATCCGCCGCCGTGTGGGCGCCGGGGAGTCGATTCGTTACCTTGTTCCCGAGGCGGTTCGCCGAATGGTGGAGCGCCACGGGCTGTATCAACCATCTTTGTCGTCTACGGAATAGATCAGCCATGCTGAAACAGGCATTCAACGCCGTCTTCGGAACCAGCCACCAGCGCGAGCTGAAACGGCTTCACCCGCGGGTGGCGGAGATCAACGCGCACTGGGAGCGGCTGCAGGCCGTGTCGGAAGAGGAGATTCGCGCACAAACGGAGAAGTTCCGCGCCATCCTGCGCGACGAAACCGCGGAGGTGCAGGCGGAGTTGGACGAGCTGCGCGCGGAGCGGCGGCGCTCCGAGAGCGCCAGCGAGCGGGAAGGATTTTCGGAGCGGATCGGTGCGGTGGAGAAGGAGCTGGTCGGAGAGATCGAACGGGTGCTCGACGACCTGCTCCCCGAGGCGTTCGCCACCGTCAAAGAGGCGTGCCGCCGCCTGGTCGGGACGGACGTACAGGTCACCGGGCAGACGCTGGTGTGGGACATGGTCCCCTACGACGTGCAGTTGATCGGTGGCATCGTGCTGCACCAGGGGAAGGTGGCGGAGATGGCCACCGGCGAGGGCAAGACGCTGGTGGCCACGATGCCGCTCTACCTGAACGCCGTCGCCGGCCGCGGTGCCCACCTGGTGACGGTCAACTCGTACCTGGCGCAGCGCGACTCGGACTGGATGGGGCACCTGTATCGCTACCTGGGGCTGTCGGTGGGGTGTATCGACCTGTACGAGCCGAACACCCCGGAGCGGCGCGAAGCGTACCACGCCGACATCACCTACGGGACCAACAACGAGTTCGGCTTCGATTACCTGCGCGACAACATGGTGCAGGCGCCGGAGCAGCGGGTGCAGCGGCAGCACCATTACGCAATCATCGACGAAGTCGACTCCGTGCTGATCGACGAGGCGCGTACCCCGCTGATCATCTCCGGCGCGGTGGGCTCGGAGGTCAACGAGGCGTATGCCCGCTACAACCCGTCGGTGTCGGATCTGTACCGGCGCCAGTCGCGCCTGGCCAGCGACCTGATCGCGGCGGCGGAGCGTGCGCTGGCAGAGAACGACAGCTACACGGCCGGGGAGAAGCTGCTTCTGGCGCGGCGCGGAATGCCGCGCAACAAGCGGCTGCTCAAGCTGTTCGCCGACGACCCCGGTCTCCAGAAGACGATCTCCAAGGTGGAGGCCGACTACATGCGCGACAAGAAGCTGCATGAGCTGGACGAGCAACTCCTCTTCGCCATGGACGAAAAGGGCCACAACGTCCACCTTACGGACCAGGGGCTCGACGTGCTGTCCCCGGACAATGCGGAGGCGTTCGTGGTGCCGGACATCTCGGAGGAGGTGCACCGGATCGAGCACGACCCGGATCTCGGGATCGACGAGAAGCGGGAGCGCAAGGAGGCGCTGGAGCGCGAGTACGCCGACAAGAGCGAGCGGATCCACATCATCCACCAGCTACTCAAGGGGTACACCCTGTTCGTCAAGGACGAGCAGTACGTGGTCCAGGAGGGCGAGGTGATGATCGTGGACGAGTTCACCGGCCGGATGATGCCCGGGCGTCGCTGGTCCGATGGGCTCCACCAGGCGGTGGAGGCGAAGGAGGGCGTATCGGTTAAGGCGGAGACGCAGACGCTGGCCACGGTCACCATCCAGAACTACTTCCGGATGTACGACAAGCTGGCGGGTATGACGGGCACCGCGGAGACGGAGGAGGGGGAGTTCCACCAGATCTACGGCCTGGAGGTCACGGTGATCCCGACCAACCGGCCGATCCAGCGCGACGATCGCCACGACCTGGTCTTCAAAACAAAAAGGGAGAAGTACAACGCGCTGATCGACGAGATCGAGCGGCTGCACGCGCTCGAGCTTCCGGTGCTGGTCGGCACCGTCAACGTGGACGTTTCAGAGACGCTTTCCAGAATGCTGAAGCGTCGCGGCATCCCCCACGAGGTGCTGAACGCCAAGTACCACGGCAGGGAGGCGCAGATCGTGGCGCAGGCGGGCCAGCCCGGCTCGGTGACCATCGCGACCAACATGGCCGGCCGAGGGACCGACATCAAGCTCGGGGCGGGGGTCACCGCGGAGCGCCAGGTGGAGCGTGACGGGTTGGCGCAGATCGAGATGGGTGGGCTGCACATCATCGGCTCCGAGCGCCACGAATCCCGGCGGATCGACCGGCAGCTCCGCGGGCGCGCCGGGCGGCAGGGGGATCCGGGCGCGACGCAGTTCTTTCTGAGCCTGGAGGACGACCTGATGCGCCTGTTCGGCTCGGAGCGCATCGCCGGCGTCATGGACAAGATGGGGGCGGAGGAGGGGGAGGTCATCACCCATGCCCTGATCACCCGCTCCATCGGCAAGGCGCAGCAGCGGGTGGAGATGCAGAACTTCGAGGCGCGCAAGCGGCTGCTGGACTACGACGACGTGATGAACCAGCAGCGCGAGGTGATCTACGACCTGCGCACCTTCGCCCTGGACGGCGGCGAGGAGCTGAAGGGCGAGGTGTGGGAGATGATCGAAAAGGCCATCCCCCGCCTGCTGGACGAGTACGCGCCCGAAGGGGAGCACGCGGAGATGTGGGATCTGGCGGGGCTCCGCCAGCGGCTGCTGATCGACTTCTTCCTCGACGCCCCGGAGTTGCCGGAAGGGGAGGGGGAGCCGTCTCCGTTCGGACGCCGCGACGAGCTGGAAGAGTACCTGACGGAGCAGGCGCGGGCGCAATTTCACGCCAAGCTGGACTCGTTCGGTCCCAACACGGAGGCGGTGCTGCGATTCGTCGTCCTTTCCACGATCGACGAGAAGTGGAAGGACCACCTGTACGACCTGGACCACCTGAAGGCGTCCATCGGCTTCCGCGGCTGGGGCCAGAAGGACCCGCTGATCGAGTACAAGACGGAGGCGTTCGACATGTTCGTCGACCTGATGACGGACCTGCATTTTTCGGTGGCGCGGTTCGTGTTCCGCGCGCAACTCGCTGCCGCGCCTCCTCCGCCGCCGGTGATGAGCTTCGGGACGCCAAACCGGGGAGCGATGGCGCCTCGGGCCGGGGAGAACGGGGGTGAGCCGGGGGAGGACAGCTCTCCGGGTCCCGCACGACGCCCGGCCGCGGCGCCGCTCGGGGTGAACCCGATGGCCCGCGTCGCTGCTCCCCCGCCCGCGGAGACGACGACGAACCGGGAGGAGCCGGCGACCCGCCAGCCGGCGACGGCGGTGCGGGAGGTGGGGCGCAACGAGCCGTGTCCGTGCGGGTCGGGCAAGAAGTACAAACAGTGCCACGGCCGCCTTCGATAAATCGCGCGACTCCGCGTTGCCTTGACGACTGACGGGTATCGGATCAAGGAGTGGCCGTCGGAGGAGCGGCCGCGCGAGCGCCTGGAGGCCCTTGGCCCCCGGGCGCTTTCGCCACGGGAGCTGCTCGCCATCCTGATCGAAACGGGGATGCCGGCCCGTGGAGGGCGGCCGGGGCGCTCGGCGGTGGAGCTGGCCGGTGACTTGCTGCGCCACTTCGCGGCGGGCGAGGGGGAGCCGTCGCTGCGGCGGTTGATGACCGCGCCGATCGCCGAGCTGTGCCGGGTGCCGGGGATCGGACCGGCGAAGGCGACCAAGATCCTCGCGGCGCTCGACCTGGGACGCCGGGCGGCGGAGGAGGCGCGACCGGAGCGGGACCGGGTCCGGTCGCCGCGCGACGTGTACGAGCGCATGAGCCCCGCGCTCCGGGACCTGCCCCACGAGGAGTTTCACGTGCTGCTGCTCAACACTCAGAACCAGATTCTGCGGGACCTCCAGGTGACGCGCGGCACGCTCGACGCGTCGCTGGTGCACCCGCGCGAGGTGTTCCGCGCCGCGATCACCGAGGCGGCCGCCGCCGTCATCCTGGTGCACAACCACCCGAGCGGCGACCCCTCCCCATCCGCGGAGGATCGGGGAGTGACCCGGCAGCTCCGCGATGCGGGGGATACGCTGGGGATCGAGGTGCTGGACCACGTCATCGTGGGGGAGGGACGCTACGTGTCGTTCGTGGAAGCGGGGCTCTGGAATGCCTAATATCGCGCTCGGACGGCCGCCCCTTGGAATGGAGTCGGCGGAGGAC
>JALZKG010000240.1 GCA_030859365.1 Gemmatimonadota bacterium | reverse complement strand
CCGCCGAGCAGCTCGCCGCGCGCCATCGGCTTCAGCCAGCGCTCTTTCTGCGCGTGGCTTCCATGGCGGAGGATCATCTGCGTGGGAAGCGAGTTGTGCACGCCCATCGCCACCGCCACGCTGGCGTCGCCCCAGGCGATCCCCTCCAGCGCCAGCAGGTAGCTCGCCGTGTCCAGCCCCAGCCCCTCCCACTCTTCCGGGAGGAGCATCCCCAGGAAGCCCAGATCCCCCAGCTTGGTGATGATCTCGCGGGGGAAGGCGGCCTCGCGGTCCCACTCCTCGGCGTGCGGGCGGAGCTCGTCGGCGGCGAACTGCCGGGCCAGCTCGCGGATCTGCTGCTGTTCTTCGGTCATCGGCTAGTAGCGATGGAAGCCGGCGCCGCTCTTCCGTCCCAGACGGCCGGCGGCGACGTACTTCCGCAGGAGCGGACAGGGACGGTACTTGGGGTCGCCGAGCCCCTGGTGCAGCACCTCCATGATGGCCAGGCAGGTGTCCAGCCCGATCAGGTCGGCGAGCGCGAGCGGACCCATCGGGTGGTTCATCCCCAGCTTCATCACCGTATCGATCGCCTCCTCGGTTGCCACCCCTTCCATCAGGCAGAAGACCGCCTCGTTGATCATCGGCATCAGGATCCGGTTGGACACGAAGCCGGGAAAGTCATTCGCCTCGGCCACCGTCTTCCCCAGACCCGTCGCCACCTCGGTTACCTTCCGGGTCGTCTCGTCGGAGGTCGCGAGGCCGCGGATGATCTCCACCAGCTTCATCACCGGCACCGGGTTCATGAAGTGCATGCCGATCACCTGCTCGGGCCTCCGGGTTTCGGCGGCGATCTCGGTGATCGAGATGGAGGAGGTGTTGGTGGCGAGGATCGCGCCCTCGGGCGCGTGCGCATCGATCTCACGGAAGATGCGCCCCTTGAGCTCGCGGTTCTCGGTGGCCGCCTCCACCACCAGCTGCGCGTCGGCCACCGTGGCGAGCTCAGTTTCCACGCGGATCCGCCCGAGCGCCGCGTCGCGATCGGCTTCCGTGAGCGCGCCCTTGCGAATTTGCCGGTCCAGGTTGCCGGCGATGGTGGCGCGCGCCTGCTCCAGCGCCTCCGGGCGCACGTCGATCATCGCGACGTCGTAGCCGTGCTGCGCGAAGACGTGCACGATCCCGTTGCCCATGGTACCCGCCCCGATCACCGCGACCTTTTCAATCTTCATCGTTCTCCCGTACGGGGGTTGAATGGACCGCGAGGCGGGAGGAGCGGGCGAACCACACCGCCGCGCCGACCAGCACCGCGGTTGCGGCGAACCCCGCCTCGGGGCCGAAGGCGCCGCCCGTCCACCACTCCGGCCCTCGCTCCACCGCGTCGTAGAGCGGCGTGTCACGCATCAGCCCGCTCACCGGAAAGTCGAGCAACGCCGCCATGGTCCAGTTCCACCCCAGGTGCAGTGCCGTCACGAACCAGAGCGAGCGCGTCCGCAGGTACGCGACCGAAAGCAGCACCCCCGCCAGAAAGATGTTCACGAACGCGAGCCGGCCAATGCCGGGATTCTCCGCGTGGAGCAGCGAGAATCCGACGGAAGCGAGCAGCGTCGCCGGCCAGGCTCCGATCCCCTCCACCAGCGCCTGGAAGGGGTAGCCACGGAAGATCACCTCTTCCACGGCGGCCGCCAGCGCGAAGAAGCCGAGCGCCGCCACGAGCACCCGCACGTACTCCGCCGCGCCTCCGGTGTCCGGAGCCCAGCGAGCCCCGCCGGTCACGACGATCATCGCCGTCGTGAGCCCGATCGCCCCGCCCCCGAGCGCGAATCCCCACAGGGCCTCCCGGGGCACCTCCCGGTGCAGGGGGAAGCCGAGCGCGCCCGGGGGGCGGCCGTCCACCGCGACCAGCACGATCCATCCGGCGGCGAGCGCCGCCCCCAGCGCCGACAGGATGCTGAGCCACTCCCGCGCCTCCGTCGGCGCGGCGCGGACCCCTGCCCCGCCGACGACGCCGAGCGCAACGAAGAGCAGAACCCAGAGCAGGATGCGCCACCCCGCGCGTACTCCATGCTTGCCGACGTAGAGGGCGCGGAGCCGCTCGCCCATCACCTCCGCGGCTCCCGCACCTATCCCTCGAACGTCAGCCGAGCAGCCGCCGCGGGCGCTCGCCGAGCAGCCGGACCACCAGGTACGCCTGCGCGACCTTGACCAGGTCCGCAATCAGAAACGGGCGGAGACCCAGCGCGACGGCGGCGTTCACCGTACCCCAGACCGCGAGCCAGGCGAGACCGCCCGCGTAGATCGCCGCCAACCCGGCGAGGAGCGCGCCCAGCGTGCGCAGCCGCCCCGTCCCCATGAGCGTCCCGACCAGGAAGGCCGCGGCCGGGTAGGCGAGCAGGTAGCCCCCGGTCGGCCCGAACAGGTAGGCCACGCCGCCGCCGGCCGCGAACACCGGAAAGCCGACGGCGCCGGCGAG
>JALZKG010000278.1 GCA_030859365.1 Gemmatimonadota bacterium | reverse complement strand
GCTCAACCACTTCGGCCAGCTGATCCGGGTGGTCGAAGGCGGATCGTCGGCGCCGACGGCCGCCGGGAGCCCCGAGCCGTTTCTGGTGCTCGCCCGTCCCTTCGACCCGGAGCAGGTCCGCCAGTCGCTGCAGGGCGCCATCGACCAGATCCGTCTCGACCTCCAGGTCCTGCGCGGCGAGATGTTCCGCGAGACCGGGCGGCTGCAGCAGGCGATCCGCGACGCGCAGCTGGAGATGGTGACCGCCCTCGCCGTGACCATGGAGGCAAAGGATCCCTACATGCACGGCCACTGCGCCCGCGTGGCGGCTCTGGCCGCGCAGGTGGCGGAGGAGATGGAGATCGGCGTGGACGAAACCGAGCGGCTGCAGACGGCCGCCGTGCTGCACGAGATCGGCAAGCTCGGCGTTTCGCTGGAGCTGCTCCACAAGGTGGAGCCGCTGACCGAGGGCGAGCTGGAGCAGCTTCGCTCCCACCCGGGCGTGGGAGCCCAGATCGTGGGAGCGATCCCCTCGCTCCGCCGGCTCGCTCCTCTGATCCGGAACCAGTACACCGACTGGGCCGATCTGCCCGGACACATAGAGCGGGCAAGTCCCGACTCCGCGCTCGCCGGGATCCTGCGCGTGGTCGATACCTTCGACGCGATCACGTCGGACCGCTCCTACCGTCCGGCGGCACCCCGCGAGATCTGGACGGCGATGCTGCGCCGGGGGGCGGGGAGCCAGTTCTATCCGGACGCCGTGCGCGCCCTGTTCCGGGTGGTGGAGCGCCGCGACGTCCGCTAGGGCCCCGCTACTCGGGGCCGCCCTCCCCGAGGCTGTACAGCCGCAGCTTGTTGTACAGGGTGGCTCGGGAGATGCCGAGCGCCTCCGCGGTCTGCGTACGGTTTCCGTTCAACCGGATCAGGGTGCGCTCGATGTGGTGACGCTCCACCTCCTCCAGCGTCAGCGGAGCGCCACCGGGCCGCGGATGCACGCCCTTCGCGCTGGAACGGAGCTCCGGAGGCAGAAGCTCCGGAGTGATCTCCGCGGAGCCGCGTCCGAGAACCAGCGCCCGCTCCAGCACGTTGCGCAGCTCGCGCACGTTGCCGGGCCAGCTCCAGGCGACCAGCCGCTCCAGCGCACGCTCGGAGATCCGCCCCGGGCCGTGCGGGTGATGAACGCGCAGCCCACCGAGCAGCCGGTGGATCAGCTCCAGAAGGTCGTCCGTGGACCGCTCCCGGAGCGGAGGGATGGTGAGCGGGAGCACGTGGAGGCGATAGAACAGATCCTCCCGGAAGCGGCCGGCCGCGATGTCCGAGGTCAGGTCGCGGTGGGTAGCGGCGATCAGCCGCACGTTGACCTCGATCTCCCGCGTCCCCCCGAGCCGGCGAAACGCCCGCCGCTCGAGCACCGTGAGCAGCTTCGGCTGCAGCTCCGGATCGAGCTCCCCCACCTCGTCCAGAAAGAGCGTCCCCCCGTCGGCCACCTCGAAAAGGCCGCGCTTCTGCGTCTTCGCGTCCGTGAAGGCGCCCTTTTCGTGTCCGAACAGCTCGGAGTCCAGGAAGGCGGCGGAAAGGCCGGCGCAGTTCACCTCCACGAAGGGCGCCCGGGACCGGGAGCCATGCGCGTGGATCATCTGCGCCACCCACCCCTTCCCCGTCCCGCTCTCGCCCAGCAGCAGCGCCGTGGTCGCCTCCGAGGCGGCGAGCAGCTGCACCTGGCGCGCGATCTCCTGCATCCGGGGGGAAGCGCCCAGCGTCGCGGAGTCGCGCCCCTCCGCCAGCCGCCCGGCGAGAAGCCGGTTGGTGCGTCGCAGCGCCACCTTCTCGTACGCGCGCTCGGCGGCGGCCGACAGATGCGACATCTCCACCGGCTTGGTGAGGAAGTTTTCGGCACCGGTCCGCATCGCCTCGACCGCGATCTCGATGTCGCCGTGTCCCGTCAGCAGGATGACCACGGCGTCGCGAGGGGCGAGCACCCCCAGGACGTCCATTCCGGAGATGCCGGGGAGGTCGAGGTCCAGCACCACCAGGTCGGGGCGCTGTACCTCCCAGCTGCGGAGCCCCTCCTCGCCGGAGCCCGCCCGCAGAACCTCCCACCCGTCGCGCTCGAAGAAGCCGCCGAGGGAGCGGAGAATGCCGGGCTCGTCGTCGATCAGAAGGAGGGAGCGTGACACGGGAGCGGAGGCTTAGGAAACGGCCGGGTCGGCGGCCATCTCGGGCCGGGTCAGCCGGACGGCGAGTACCCGGCGCTCCTCCATCTCCTCGACGCGCAGCTCCATCTCGCCGTCCGCGGCGGCGATCCGGACGGCGTCGCCCACCGTGGGCACCCGTCCGAGCGCGCCGAAGATGAAGCCACCAATGGTGTCGAAGTCCTCCTCCGGAAGCCCCGTGCCGCACCGCTCGTTCACCTCCGAGATCGCGGTGCCCCCGTCGATGCGGATGTCGCCCTCCGGCGTGGCGGCGAAGTCCGGCTCCGCGACGTCGTACTCGTCGTGGATCTCACCGACGATCTCCTCCAGCAGATCCTCCAGCGTCACCAGACCGTAGGTTCCGCCGAACTCGTCCAGCACGATGGCGAGGTGCACCCCGTGCTGTCTGAACTCGGCAAGAAGATCGTCCACCGGCTTGGTGTCGGGGACGAAGTACGGCTCACGCATCAGCGAACGAACGTCGAAGCCGTGGACGCGATCCCCGGATTCCGCCCGGAGCAGCGGAAGAAGATCCTTGGCGAGCAGGATTCCGACCACGGCATCGATCGTCCCCTCGAAGACGGGAAGGCGGGAGTGCCCCTCGTCGATCACCAGATCCAGCAGCTCGCGCAGGCCGATCTCCGCAGGCACCGCGACCATGTCGGTGCGCGGGGTCATTACCTCCCGCGCCACCGTATCCGAAAACTCGAAAACACCCTGGATCATCTCCCGCTCATCGTCCTCGACCCCGCCCTGCTCCGAGCTTTGCGCCACCAGGAGCCGAATCTCCTCGGAGGTGTGCACCAGCGGATGAAAGCCGGCCGACGGCGCGCCGAAGAGGCGAACGACTCCGCCCACCACCCGCTCAAGCGGCCAGATCACAGGGATGAGCACCCAGGCGAAGATCCGCAGGGGAACCAGCGTGAACCGGGAGATGCGCTCCGCTCCGCCTCCGGCGGCGAGCAGCTTCGGCACCTGCTCGCCGATGACCACGTGCACCGCGACGATCAGAAGCACCGTGACCGCAGCCGCGCCCTGCAGGAGGAGCGGCCAGTTCCCGTCGCCGCCGGGCGGAATGGCATCCGCCAGAACCGGCTGCACCACTCGCATGGCGACAAAGCCGAGCGCGAGCGACGCGGCGCTCCGCCCCACCTGGGCGGCGAGGGCGAGGGTGTTGACCTGCTGCAGGGCGGAGACGGCACGCGCGAGGCGCGACTCGCCGGGTCGGGAGACCGGCTCGCTGCGCGGGCGGCGAAGGGCGATCAGAGAAAATTCCGCGGCTACGAAAAAGGCGTTCGCCAGAACGAGGGCGACCACCAGGAGAAGCGTCAGCGCGGGTTCGGGGGGGTCCATGGGGTGCGGATGGGGGAGCACGGGGTCCCGGGTCTC
>JALZKG010000277.1 GCA_030859365.1 Gemmatimonadota bacterium | reverse complement strand
GTGGGGAGCCGCGCTGCCAACGAGAGGGACAACGTGTGGAGTGGCAGCGAGTTGGGCGACTTGCCCGGAGGGAGAAAAAGGGGAGGCGAGGGGCTCCCCTGGAGGGGGCTCAGCTCAGAATCCGCGCCGCCTTGAAAATCAGGACGCAGCTCGGCCCGTGAGTGATCTCCGTCAGAGGGAGGGGGTCGAGGCGTGATTCGAGCCAGCCAGGATCTCCATCACCTCCCGGGCGATGGTCTCCCCCCGGTCCCGCGCGTACCAGGCACGCACGTCCCGGTAGATCTCTTCCGGGGTACGCACCCCAGCGCTCTTTTCCTTCAGCACGAACTGCTGCAGGGTATCCGGCCGTGGCCCCCACCAGCCGATCAGCTCCCCATCCGGCCCGATCAGCAGCGCCACCGGAATGGAGCGAGAGCCCTGGGTGAGAAAGCGGTCCATCAGATCCAGGTTTTCATCCCGCTTCAGGATGCGCAGTTCGGCGCGCGGGTCGGCCTGCGCGAGACGTGCAACCACGGGGAGAGCGTTGACCGCATCGCCGCACCAATCTTCGGAAAGAGCGATCACCCGCCACGGCCGCGGGACGCTGCCGAGAGCCTCCGCCCACCACTCCGGAGCGGCGGCGCGGGCGTAAACCGCGTGCCACAGCTCCCGGTTCGTCTCCACCTCGTCCTGGAGGTACGTCGTCCACGGGATGGCGCGCTCCCAGAGAGCGGCGTAGACAGGCCCGGCATCGATGTCGGAAACGTTCACGAAGCTTCGGCGGAGGGATGTATGGATGAAAACTTCTTCCGGTGCGATGCCCCGGGCAAGAGACTTGCGAGCAAGGATTTGGCCACCGAGGCACCCTGCTCCTCCCCAACCCCACACACCATGATCGACAAACAAGACCTCCAGCGACTGATCGACCAGCCGGCCAACGGCCGTCCGCTTCTCTCCCTGTACCTGGATATGTCGGTCAACTCCGACAACAAGCGCACCTATTCCATCTTTCTGAACCAGCTGCGGGCGCAGATCGACGAACTGGGCAGTGGCAGGCGGAGCTTCCGCCCCGAAGAGGTGGAAGCCGCGCTCGACCGGGTGGAGCGCTGGATCGAAGACGAGTTCAGCGAGGAGAACCGCGGAGTGGTCGTCTACACCGAGCTGGGAGGCGACCGCTTCGAGGCGCTGCAGTTCCCGGTGCCGGTGCAGAATCGGACCGCGGTGGCGGAGCGCCCCGTGATCGCTCCGCTCGCCCAGGTGCTCGAAGAGTACCACCACCACGGTGTCGTCCTGCTGGACCGCGAGCACGTGCGGATCCTGAGCGTGTACCTGGGCACCCTGCTGGACGAGATCGAGGTACGGGCCGATCCGATTCCGACCCGCCACGACGTACAGGCCGGAGGCTACTCGCAGCAGCGCTTCCAGAGGCGGAAGCGGGAAGAGGTCAAGCACTTCTTCCGTGACTTCGCCCGGGAGGTGGAGGAGTTCGTCCGCCGCTACCAGCCGGACGACCTGTTGATCCTGGGGACCGATGAGAACGTGGCGCAGTTCCGGGAGTTTCTCTCGGAGCCGCTGCAGAACCTGATCGTCCACACCGGTCCGATGCCGACCGACGAGCCGGCGGCGGACGTGCTGGCCAAGCTGGAGCCGCACCTGCGCGCCCAGCGGGAAAGTGAAAGCCGGGAAACGGTGGAGCAGGTCCGCCGCCGCGCGGCGCAGGACTACCTGGCGACGGAAGGCTTCGGGGCGACGCTGGTCGCGCTCCAGGAGGGGAAGGTGGATACCCTGGTCATCGCGCGCGACCACCAGCGTGAAGGAGCGCGCTGCACCACCTGCGGCTTCGTGTTCGCCCGCGAGGTGCGCGCCTGCCCGTACGACGGCGCAGAGACGGAGGGCGGCGTGGACGTGGTGGAGGAGATGGTCCGGATGGCGGAGGGACAGGGGGCCAACGTGGAGTTCGCGGAGCCGTCGGAGGTCGCGGATCTTCGCGGGGTGGGTGCGCTGCTCCGCTTCTGAGTCCATCCCCAGGGTAGCAGGGGTGCCGGGCGGGGTTGACGCACTCCGCCCGGCCACCTAGCTTGCCGCCCCTTCCCGTCCATCTTCCCGCGAACCACCTGCCATGGCTTCTCCTCCGCTCGACGCCTCGGTCCTCGCGCGGCTGTGCGAAGAGCTGCAGGCGCTACCGGAGGTGCGGCAGGTGGTGATCGGTGCCGATGCGGTTCACCTGATCTGCGAGCGCGCAGAACAGCGCCCCATGGAGCTCCACGCCCGGGCCGTTGCCGCGAGGCACGGCTTTGCGGCCAACGAGCTGTCGGTGCAGGTGAGCTACCTGCGTCCTCCCGAGCCGTCCCGTCGCTCACGCTTCGTATCCGCCGTCCTCGCGCACCCCACCCGGGGGCGAGCACGGGCGACGGTGGTGCTGGAGTGGAATGAGATCCGCTACGAAGCCGCCGAGGAGGGGGAATCGGGGGCACCGACCGAGCTGCGCGTCACCGCGCAGGCAGCGGTGCGGACGCTGGAGCAACTGCTGAACGGTGCCCTGAAGTTTCAGCTGGTAGGGATCAAGTCGGTGACCGCGTTCGACGCGTCGCTGGTGATCGCGCTGCTTCGCGCGGCCGATGCACCGGAGCGCTCGCTCGTGGGGGTGGCGATCGACATGGGGGATCCACCGCGGGCGGCAGCGCTCGCCGTGCTGAACGCCACCAACCGGGTGCTCGGCAACTACCTGTCCACCCCCGGCTGAGCGGAGACTTCCCAGCTTCCGCTGCGCCCTCCCTCCTTGCGGAGCAGCCTGACCTCGGTGACCGTCATGTCGCGGTCGGTCGCCTTGCACATGTCGTAGACGGTGAGCAGGGCGACGGAAACCGCGGTCAGCGCCTCCATCTCCACCCCCGTTCTCCCCTCCACCCGCACGGTGGCGCGGGCCACCACGCCGGGGAGCGCCGGATCGCCCTCGACTGTCACATCCACGGCGCTCAGGGCGAGGGGGTGGCAGAGCGGGATCAGCTCCGCCGTACGCTTCGCCGCCATGATCCCGGCCAGCTGGGCGACCGCGAGCACGTCTCCCTTGGGGGTCGCGCCGGCCCGGATCGCGGCGAGCGTCTCCGGGCGGGTGCGGAGCCGCCCTTCCGCGACCGCCACCCGGTGGGTGGCGGGCTTTTCTCCCACGTCCACCATGCGGGGGCGGCCGTCGGGGCCCAGGTGGGTGAAGCCCGCCTCGCTCATGGGGAGGACGAGCCGCGCAACTCCGCCTGCACACCGCGCAGCAGCTCGGCAAGGATCAACTGCGGGTTGACGTTGCCGAGCGCCAGTTCGCGCGCCCGCAGCACCTGTGCAAGCGCGGCCGCGACGGCGCTCCCCGACACCGGGCGCCGACGCAGCTCCGCCTCCAGCGTCTTCCGCACCTCCGCGTCCTCCGCCCGCTCCGGAGCACCGGCGGCGACCGCGGCCAGGTCGCGCATTCGGCCGGCAAACGCATCGAGCGTCAGCAGGAAATGCCCGCGCCCGCCGGTGGACTTTTCCCGAGCCGCGAGCGCAAGACGGGGCGTCGCGGAGTCGGCGAGCACGGCGCGCACCAGCACCATTCCCCGGTCCGCTCCGGCGTCGCTCCCCTCCGCGGCGCGGACAAGCCGCAGCGCCCGTCCGATGGAGCCGCCAGCGCGCCGTGCCGCGGCGCGTGCGGCACCCGGTGCGATCCCGACCTCCCCGGTGAGAAACGCCTCCACCTGCTCGGGGGGGAGGGAGAGCAGGCGCAGCGGGAGGACGCGGGAGCGGATGGTGGGGAGGAGCGCGTCGGGGGCGGCGGTGGTCAGGATCAGCGTGGTGTCTGTCGGCGGCTCTTCCAGCAGCTTCAGGAAGGCGTTGGCCGCTTCGGGGCTCGACTCCTGGGGGACCATGGCGTCCGCGTCGCCGACGACGAACACCTTGTGATGCCCGGTCGAAGGCCGGCGGGAGGCGATCTCCTGCATCGTCTGCACGGCGGCCAGAAAGTGCGCCGGTGCCCGGTCCGGGGAGGGGAGGTAGCCCGGGTCTG
>JALZKG010000275.1 GCA_030859365.1 Gemmatimonadota bacterium | reverse complement strand
CGTGGCCGAAGGTGCGCTCCGTGGTGCCCGCGCCGCCGAGGCCGCCGTGCTGGAGCACGAACGTTCCGCTACGGCCGCCGAGGCGGCCAACGACGCGTTCGGAGGCGATGTAGCCCGCCCCCGCGGCAAAGTCGTCGGGGTCGGCCTGGCACATGAGAAGCTCCGCGGTGCTCTCGCCCTCCAGGTCACCGCGAAACATCTTGCTCACCGTCGCGCGGGCGAGCCGGGGTCCGTCGGCCGGGTTGTCGTACAAGGTTTGCTCCCAGCCGGTGACGTCGAAGGTGCAATGGGCGCGCGTCGTCATGCGTGATGGAATGGGTGGCGTCATGGTGTGGGGACCAACTATCGCTTCGGCACGATTCCGCTCCCCTTGTACGGGGTCCCGGTGATGCCGGTCCGCGTGCCGAGCACCTTGTGCGAGTAGCCGTTCTCCGGATCCGCGCCGCGCTTCAGCGCCCGGTCCACCACCGTCTCGCCGCGGTTGTAGGCGAGCAGCCCCAGGCGCACGTCGCCCTCGTAGCGGCGAATCATCTGCCGCAGGTAGCGGAAGCCGACGCGCAGGTTGGTTTCCGGCTTGAGAATTTCCTCTTCCGTACGGAGCGCGCGGTCGATGGAGCGGGCGGTGCCCGGCATCAGCTGCACCAGCCCCAGCGCCCCACCGGCTCCACGAGCGTTGGTCTTGAAGACGCTTTCGACTCGCACCAGGCGGAAGCCGAGCTCCGGATCCAGCCCTTCGGCCTGGGCGGCTTCCAGGATGGTGCGGGCGAGCTGCAGAGGAATCCGGTAGCGGCCGGCGTAGCGCTCGGCGGCGGCTCGCGTGCTGTCGGGGCGGAGCGAGTGGGCGAGGGGTGCCGCTTCGGCGCGGGGAGCGCCGGCGAGAGCGAAGAGTACAGCGAAGAGAAACGAAACGGAGCATCGAGCGGGATGCGGCGTACTTCGGCGGTTTCGCTGGGTCAAGGGAGCTCTCCTTGAAAGGGTGGGACGGAGGCGGTGCTGCGGGGGGCGGAGCGCGCGTGGCGCGGCGGGAGCTGCAGGAGTGGTAGAAAGATGGTGCATCGCCCGGCCCGCCGCAAGATGGGACGGCACCTCCCTTGCGCCGTCTCCCCGACCGCGACCCTGTCTTCCGTTTCCGGAGAGTCCCATGCAAGCTGTGCAGGTAATGGAGTTGGATCTCGACGGGGAGCGCGTCCCGCTTCACGTTCAGCGTGCATCCTCGGTGCGCTCTCCCCACACCGGTGCGCCCCTGGCGGAGATCCACGGGCTCGCATCCACGCGCGAAACGCCCCGGCACCAGCGGTGGACGCAGCTCCTGCGCGACGCGGAGCACCGGGTCGTACGTTCCGCCCGCGACACCGATGGGAGCGTCGGCAAGTGGCACGTCTCCTGGAACTCGTACGCCGAGTCCGGCGGGGAGCACCGCTATACCCTGATCCTTCGTGAAAAGGAGGAGTTGTCGCTCGACTGCCTGACCGTGGGTGGGGTGGAGCTTCGCCCCTACGAGTACCGGGAAACGTTCTCCGGCGGAGAGCTGACGATCCGGGCAAAGCTGGTCGGCACCAAGCCGGAGCTGCTGCGGCTGCGGGCGCTGCTGAAGACCCGCGCCCGATTTCCCGTGGTCCGGCGCGGGATCAACGACGAGCCGCGCCCCATGCGCTTCGGCGTCGCTGAATGGTCCGAACACGACGGGCAGATCAAGGCGCGGGTGATCCTCGTGGACGCGGACGCGGACCCGGCCGGACACCCGGATCTCGTCCGTATCGAGGAGGCGAACCAGAGGTCGGCGGTCGCCTTCTACGTCAATTTCGTGGAGCGGCTCGCCGACCTGCTGCAGGAGCAGGGGCTTCTGGCGGCGGAGCAGATCGAAGCCGCCCGGACGGCCGCCCGGGAGGATCCGTGGCGCGCACGGCACGAGTTCTGGCGGGTGCCCGACGTGGACCTGCTTTGAAGCAGCCGCGGGAGCGCAACTTGCCGGAGCGAACGACGGTTCCGTTCATCCTTCCCTGCTCTCCGCACGCGTACGATGTCCGGATTTGAAGGGCTGCTCACCGGCCACACCCTCGCCGAGCGCTACCGCATCGAGCGGGTGATCGGCCGCGGGGG
>JALZKG010000128.1 GCA_030859365.1 Gemmatimonadota bacterium | reverse complement strand
GCGCATCTTCCGCCTGGGCGACAAGGACAACTTCTGGCAGATGGCGGAGACCGGCCCCTGCGGCCCCTGCTCCGAGATCCACTTCGACGTGCGCCCCGGCGCGCTGCGGGGAACGGAGACCACCCGCGACGAGTTCGAGGCGGCGGGGGATCGCGGCGAGTTCCTGGAGCTGTGGAACCTGGTGTTCATGCAGTTCGACCGCGACGCGGACGGCGTGCTGCGCCCGCTCCCGGCGCCGTCGATCGACACGGGCGCGGGTCTGGAACGGCTCGCCTCCGTGCTGCAGGGGGTGGAGTCCAACTATGACACCGACCTCTTTGCCGCGCTGCTGGCGCGGGCGAGCGAGGCGGTGGGGACGCCGTACCGCCGCAAGGCGCCCGAGGGGGTGTCGTTCCGGGTGCTCGCGGACCACGCCCGCGCCGTCGCCTTCCTCCTCGCGGACGGCGTCTTCCCCTCCAACGAAGGGCGCGGCTACGTGCTGCGCCGCATCCTCCGACGGGCGGTCCGCCACGCCTGGCTGCTCGGCCGCCGCGAACCGACGCTGGTCGCGGTGGTCGACGCGGTCGTCGAGCAGATGGGCGGCGCGTACCCGGAGCTCGCCGCGCGCCGGACGCACCTGCTCGCCACCACCCGGGCCGAGGAGGAGCGCTTTCTCGCGACCATCGACGAGGGGATGCGCCGCTTCGACGAGCTTGCGCCCCGGGGCGGCTCGGGGACCGTCGCCGGAGGGGACGTGTTCCGCCTGTACGACACCTTCGGCTTCCCGCCCGATCTGACCGAGCTGATGGCCGCCGAGCGGGGGTACGCGGTGGACACCGAAGGCTTTGAGCGGGAGCTGGAGGCGCAGCGCCGCCGCTCGCGGGAGGATCGTGCGGCCGCCGCGGGTGCCGGCGACGATTCGCTTGCCCTGGGGTGGGAGACGGTCGGGGGCGTGGACGAGGCGCAGGAGTTCGCTGCCTACCGAGCCACCGAACTGGAGACCGACGTGCTCGCCTTCCGCCACATGGACGGCCGGCTCGCGGTGCAGCTCCGCGCCAACCCCTTCTACGCCGAGAGCGGTGGGCAAGTCTCCGATCACGGTCACCTGGAGGGGCCGGGGTGGCGAATGAGCGTGGACGACGTGCGCCGTGTCGCCGGCCGCGTCGCCGTCCTCGGCGACGTGGACGGGAACTTCGCCCCCGGGCCGGTGCGCGCGGTGGTGGAGGAGCCGACACGCCGCGACACCGAGCGCAACCACACCGCCACCCACCTGCTGCAGGCGGCGCTCCGCCGCGTCCTCGGCGAGCACGTCCACCAGCAGGGCTCGCGGGTGGAGGCGGACCGCCTGCGCTTCGACTTTACGCACCACGGGCCCCTGACGAGCGACGAGATGCTGAGGGTCGAGCTGAAGGTGAATCGCGCCATCTGGGCGAACGAGCCGGTGTGCTCCGAGGAGATGGGGTACCAGGAGGCGCTCGGCCGCGGCGCCACCGCGCTTTTTTCCGAGAAGTACGGAGATGTGGTGCGGGTGATCGACATCCCCGGCGTGTCCATGGAGCTGTGCGGCGGCACGCACGTCCGCAGCACCGGACAGATCGGCGTCTTCCGCATCGTGTCCGAATCCGGCGTGGCGGCGGGGGTGCGGCGCATCGAGGCGGTAACGGGGCCGGAGGCGTACGCGCGTGCGCGTCGCGCGGAGGACGTGCTGCGGGAAGCCTCGGCCATCCTGCGCACCCGGGAGGAGAACCTTCTCCCGCGGCTCCGCGCCGCGCTGGATGAGCAGCGCGAACTGCAGCGGGCGCTGGAGCGGGCCCGCTCCGGCGGGGGAGGGGACGTGGCGGCGCGACTCCTGGGCGAGGCAGCGACGGTGGACGGCGCACGGGTGATCGCCGCTCCCGTGGAGATAGCCGGCGCGGACGAGCTGCGCGTGCTCGGCGACCGGCTGCGGAACAGCCTGGGGAGCGGAGTGGCGGTGGTCGCCGCGACGGTGGGGGAGCGCGCTTCGCTTCTCGCCGTGGTGACCGACGACCTGGTGGGCCGGGGGGTGCGCGCGGATCATCTGGTGCGCGCTGCCGCGGCGCACGCGGGAGGCAAGGGAGGAGGACGCCCCCACATGGCACAGGCAGGGATCCCCGATCCGGGGCGCGCCGCGGCAGC
>JALZKG010000015.1 GCA_030859365.1 Gemmatimonadota bacterium | reverse complement strand
CCGGGCCACCCTCTACACGCGTCCCGAAGCCGCGTCGGAGGGGGAGATCGTTGCCCGCCTCACGCGGGCGGTCACCCCCCGGACGCGCGTCGTGGCGGTCACCTGGGTGCACTCCAGCACCGGGGTCAAGCTTCCGCTCCGCGCGATGGCGGACGCGCTCGCCGCGCTCAACGCCGGCCGGGCGGAGGAGGACCGGGCGCTACTCTGCGTGGACGGGGTGCACGGCTTCGGAGTCGAAGACACCTCGATGGCGGAGCTCGGCTGCGACTTCTTCGTGGCCGGCACCCACAAGTGGATCTTCGGACCCCGTGGCACCGGGCTGATCTGGGGGAAGCCTAGCGCGTGGAAGGCGGTCTCGCCCACCATCCCCACCTTTTCGCGCGGCGCGGGCTGGGGCGGGGTGATGTCGCCGGGCGGCTTCCACTCGTTCGAGCACCGCTGGGCGCTCGGCGAAGCGTTTCGTTTTCACCTGGAGATCGGCAAGGCACGCGTCGCGGAACGGATCCACGCGCTGAACCGGCAGTGCAAGGAGGGGCTCGCGGCGATGCCGCACGTGCAGCTCCACACCCCCAGGGCGGACGGGCTTTCGGCGGGGCTGGTGTGCTTTGACGTGCGCGGGCGGCGGCCCGGCGAGGTGGTGGAGCAGCTGCGCCGCCAGAAGATCATCGCCAGCACCACGCCGTACCAGCCCTCCTACGCCCGCCTGACGCCGGGGCTGCTCAACTCCCCGGAAGAGATCGACACCGCGCTCGGCGCGATCCGCGCCCTCGCCTGAGCAGGAGGAGGAGGCGCGGGCGGGGCGGACACAGGAGCCGATACCGCTGCAATTCTTCAGTCCGGTTGCTGAGTGGAAGCTGCGGCGTCATTTGCATCAGCCTCGTCCTCGTCGTATTACCCATCGATCGGGCCGCCGCCCCACCGCCTCCGCTCCAGCCCCGCTCCGTATGATCATCGCGCATGCGCTTCGCCTGACCGCCCTCGCCTGCGTTCTGTCCACCGCCGCCGCCGCACAGGCGCGGCCATCGCTTTCGGGGGAGGAACGGCGGATCGCCGCGTACGTCGACGCGCACGGGGCGGAGGCCGTCGCTCTGCTGGAGCGGACCGTCAACATCAACAGCGGAACGCTGAACCCGGCGGGCGTGCGGGCCGTGTACGATGCCCTCGCGCCGGAGCTCCAGCGGCTGGGCTTCGAGGTCCGCTACGCCGCGCTCCCCGCGGAGATGGGGCGGGGCGGCCACCTGGTCGCCTCGCTTCGTCCGCAGGGCGGCCGCGTCCAAGGCCGGAAGGTGCTGCTGATCGGGCATCTCGACACCGTTTTCGAGGAGGACAGCCCGTTTCAGCGCTTCGAACTGGTGAATGACAGCGTCGCCAGGGGACCCGGCGTCGGGGACATGAAGGGTGGCAACGTGGTGATCGTCCAGGCGCTGAAGGCGCTGGCCAGCGTGGGCGCGCTGAACGGCTCCCACATCACCGTGATCATGACGGGCGACGAGGAAGCGCCGGGCAGGCCGCTGGAGGTGGCGCGGGCCGAGCTTCTCCAGGCGGGCACGGAGGCGGACGTGGCGCTCGGGTTCGAGGGCGGCTCGCGCGGCGGCGACAACGTGGCTCGTGCCGTGATCGCCCGCCGCAGCTCCAGCAGCTGGAGGCTGGACGTCGCCGCCCGGCCCGCCCACTCGTCCGGGATCTTCAGCGAGGGTGTGGGCGCCGGCGCGATCTACGAGGCCGCGCGCATCATCGACCGCTTCTACGCCGAAGTCCGCGGCGAGGAGAACCTGACCTTCAACGTGGGGCTGATCCTGGGGGGCACCGAGGTGGCGTACCGTGCGGACGAGGCGCGGGGCACGGCGTTTGGCAAGACCAACGTGGTCCCCGAAACGGTGGTCGCCACCGGCGACATCCGCACCCTGTCCGACGAGCAGCTCCAGCGCACGCGCGAGCGGATGCGCCACATCGTCCAGAACGGCCTGCCGAGGGCCCGCGCCGGGATCACCTTCGAAGACGGCTACCCCTCCATGCCGCCGACCGAGGCGAACCAGGAGCTGCTGCGGCTCTACAGCACCGCGAGCGAGGGGCTCGGGCTCGGCCCGGTGCTCCCGTTCGACCCGGGCCGCCGCGGCGCGGCGGACGTTTCGTTCGTGGCGTCCCACGTCGACGCGGCGATGGACGGGCTGGGCATCTACGGCTCGGGCTCGCACACCGTCGAGGAAACCGCGGAGCTGCGCTCGCTGCCGCTGCAGGCGAAACGCGCGGCGATCCTGATCTACCGGCTGACGCGGTAGGCGTCGGGACCGTACGGCCGGGTCCGCCGACTACCCGAGGCGCCACTCCGTGAGGGAGGCGCGGCACTCCCCTCCGCTCACGTCCGGTACGATGCGGAGCTCCAGAGCGGAGACCCCATCGAGGTCCACGGAGTAGTCTTCAACCTCGTACGTCGTCGCTGGCGGGCTGAAGTTGTACTCCTGGCGAACCACGTCCCGGTACGACCGGCCCCCGTCGGCGGACCATCGCAGCGCGAACTCCTGGGTCCGCGCCGCCTCCCGCTCGTGGAACACCAGGCGGATGCGCTGGATCTTCTGCGGCGCGTCGAAGCGGAGGCGAATCACCTGCTCACCCGCTTCCCCGGCCCGCCAGCCCGGCCCTTCGCCGGGCCGGAGCGCAGACTCGATCGGGTACGCCGCATCTTCGGACGTGAGCTCCACCTCCGCCACCCGATCCAGCTCCAGCCAGCCTGAGGCCGCGGTCACTGGGTCGGGTGCCACGGGAGCGAGAATTCGCTTGCGCATCCGTGCTCCTCTCCTGCTGATGATTTGTATGCCGGTGGTCAAAGCCCGTGGATCAGTTCGCCAGCAATCTACGTCCGATCGGCCATCTCGCCATCTGGCGAATGGAAACGCCTGCCTTTTCCAGGCGCGGAGCGTGAATGGAAGGGAAACTTGCCTGCCATGAAGCTCCCTACTTCGGTTGCGAGCGAAGGCGATTCCGGTCGATGAAAGCGCGGGTCGCGCTGGCGGTCGCGCGGACGAGGCGTGCGGAGGGAGGAGTGGTCAGAGCAGCGCTACACAGCGGTGAGCAGCACCCACAAATGGGTATTGCCCAGGGCAAGGGTCTGGTGGATCGTGAAACCGGTGAACGCAAAGGACCGAAACAGGGAGTGCTCCATGACAGCTCAGCGTGACACGCTCAGCAAGCTGGGATTTCAGGCCCGCAAGGGGTACGTCCACCCTGATGGGCGCGGCCGCCTGACGCTTGGCTCCGCGGCGAGGGATGCCGACTACCGCGTTCTTGTCAATGAAAAGGGGCAGATCCTCCTCGACCCGGTGGTTCCCATCCCGGCAAGCGAAGCCTGGCTGTGGGAGAATCCGTCGCTTCGTGCCTCCCTGGAGCGGGCGCTGAAGCAGGCGGAGGGGGACGAGTTCGAGGATCTCGGCTCCTTCGCGCAATATGCCGATGAGGATGATGACGTGTGACCTTCGCGCTCACGTTCATGCCGGAAGCCGCATCGGTGCTCCGGAAGCTGAGCGCGGAAAACGATCCCAAGCTGAAAAAGGTCCGGAAGACGCTCGGGCTCCTGGAGACAAACTCGCGGCATCCAGGCCTCGCCACCCACGAGTTCACCTCACTTTCGGGCCCGGCGGGGGAAAAGGTGTTCGAGGCGTACGTCGAGAATCGGACACGTGGCGCCTGGAGGGTGTTCTGGTACTATGGCCCCAAGCCCGGGATGATTCGCATCCTGAGCATCACTCCCCACCCGTAGCTGCGAATGCACCACACCCCGGACGGGGCGGGTGCCTGTGGTGGCCGACGACTACCTGGACCGGGGCGGGGAGCCGGAGCAGCCGTACAGCGGGCAGATGCTGGTGCGAGGCACCCGGAGCTGCACCGCGCCGTCGCCGTCGCCGCCGCGCGGCAGCACAAGAGCATGAACGCGTTCGTCACCGACGCGCTGGAGAAGGCCGTCGGAGGGTGAAGGTCGGGGGTGGCCAGGAGCGAGGCCGAGCCAATCGCAGGCTTTGACTGCCGGTTGCGCTATCAAAAGAAGCAATCGTATCTTTTGACAGCTGCCGTGCTATGAAAGGCACGAGCGAAGCCCCGGCATGCTTCAATCGCGAGAACACCATGGACAGAGCGGGTGTGCTGATCCAGCAGCAATCCGGGCCCGATGGGTTTTCGGCCTTCATCCCGGCGCCGTTGCCTCCGGATCCGCCTCTGGCATTTACGCTGGAGCTGCAGCGGATTCATGAGGAGGCCGTCCACGCGGTGGGGCAGCTGGAGGGGGTCTCGATGACGATGGACCCGGACCGCCTGCTCTACATGTACGTGCGGAAGGAGGCGGTGCTTTCCAGCCAGATCGAAGGCACCCAGTCCACCCTCTCCGATCTGCTGGAGTACGAGAACGACGCGGCGCCCGGCGCTCCCCTCGACGATGTGCAGGAGGTTTCCCGCTACGTCGCGGCGCTGTACCACGGCCTCGGGCGGATTCAGCGCGGCGAGCTCCCGCTCAGCCTGCGCCTGATCCGGGAGATGCACGGGGTGTTGATGAGGCAGGGCAGGGGGAGCGCCCAGGCACCGGGCGAGTTCCGCCGCAGTCAGAACTGGATCGGCGGTACCCGGCCGGGGAACGCGCGCTTCGTGCCGCCGCCGCCCCGTGAGATGCTGGCGGCGCTGGACAACCTGGAACGATTCCTTCACGACGGGTACGGGCGCACCGCGCCGATCATGAAGGCAGGGCTGGCGCACGCGCAGTTCGAGACCATCCACCCGTTTCTCGACGGCAACGGCCGCATCGGGCGCCTGCTGATCAGCCTCGTCTTCGGAGCCGAGCGCCTCCTCACCCGGCCCTTCTTCTACTTCAGCCTCTACCTCCGAGAGAACCGGGCGGACTACTACGACACCCTGCAGCGGGTCCGCACGCATGGCGACTGGGAAGGGTGGATCCACTTCTATCTGGTCGGCGTAGAGGCCGTGGCGCGGCAGGCGACGGACACGACGCTTGCGCTGCGGACGGTCTTCGCGGAGGATCAGCAGCGGGTGATGGGGCTCGGGCGTGCGGCTGGCTCGGCGCTGCGGGTGTACGATCTCCTGCGGCAGCGGATCGTGCTGTCCGCGCCCCGGGCCGCGCAGGAGCTGGGGCTGACCTGGCCGACGGCCAACGCGGCGCTCCGGCGCCTGGAGCAGCTCGGGATCGCGCGGGAGGCGACGGGGCGCTCCCGGGACCGCCTGTACGT
>JALZKG010000003.1 GCA_030859365.1 Gemmatimonadota bacterium | reverse complement strand
GCGCCGGCGGCGATCCGCGCCGCCCTCCACCGCCTGACACCCGACGCACGGAACCCGGCGGCGGCGTTCGCCCACCTGCTCGAGCGCACCGTGGACCGGGGAGATGTGGCGATCACCGGCGACGTGGAGGCGGATCAGCAGATGCTTGGCGAAGCACTCGCTCCGTTGCTCGCCGACGGCGTCGTTCCGATCGTGCTCGGCGGGGGTCACGAAACCTCCTTCGGACACTTTCTCGGCTACGCCGGGGCGGGGAAACGCGCGCGGATCCTGAACTGGGACGCCCACCCCGACGTACGCCCGCTACCCGATGAACGGGCCCACTCCGGCTCCCCCTTTCGCCAGGCGCTGGAGCACCCCTCCGGCGCCTGTGCCGGGTACACGGTGGCGGGACTGCTTCCGCACTCGGTGTCCGTCGCGCACCTGGAGTGGCTGCGGGAGCGGGAGGGGGACTGGCTCTGGGGATCCGAGATCACCCGCGAGCGCGTCGACGCGCTGTACGTCCTCGCGGACGCGCCGCTGATGGCGAGCTTCGACATGGACGCGGTGGACGCCGCGTGGGCACCGGGGGTGAGCGCACCCGCGATCGGAGGGATGGAACCGGGGCTCTGGTTGCACGCGGCGTACACGGCCGGGCGCAGCCCACACGTCGCCTCGCTGGACCTGGTGGAGACCAATCCGCGCCACGACCCCGACGGCCGGACCGTCCGTCTCGCCGCGCTCACCGTGTGGCACTTCCTGCGCGGGCTGGCGGAGCGGGGGTAGGCGTCACTCCCCCCGGCTCAAACGCTCCTGCCGCTTCCGCTCCAGCCGCACCCGCTGGCGCGCTTCCTTCTGCGTTTCCCCGGGGAGGCGGACCTGCACCTCCACCCCGCCCATCAGGCACGCCCCGCCGATGCGGAGAAGTGGCGCCCCGGGATCCGTCGTCGCCTCGGCCCCGCCCTTCTGTCCAAAACCTCCCATGAAGGCGCCGCCGTTCAACTCCACGCGCACCCCGGGCGGAACCACGATCTCCACGCCGCCCATCATCGCGAAGCAGGTGATTTCCGTGACGGCGTGGGCGAACCGCGCCTGCCGGAAGTCCAGATCGACGCCGCCCATCACGGCGAAGGCGTACAACTCGCGGGAGGGTGCCCAGACCCCCTTGCGCTCCGCGCCTCCCATCACCGCCACGACGGTCTGCCGGTCCGCGCTCCGCGCCGGGCGGATCGTTTCCGCTCCCGTCACAGCGGCGACGACGCCCCCTTCCCGCACCGCCGGGAGATCGGCGACGAGGGCCTGCAGGTCGGCCGGAGTGCTGGCGCGGTACGCCAGGTCGAGCCGCTCTTCCAGCATTCCCTCGGAGAGGATCTCGTCGGCGAAACGCTCGCACAGCTGCTCCACGACGCGCTGGCGCTGCTGCTCCAGCGCGATGGGGTGCGGGGCGGGTTGCTCGGACATCGGCATGAGGAGGGTGGGCGGATGCGGCGCGATCTGCCTGCGCCTGCTCGAACGTATCCGGCGCCTGCCGCAAGAGCAAGCGGATCGACCGCGCCCGCGTATCCGCTCCCGCCTTGCTTACGACGACGACACGTGGCACCTATTATGTTGTACTGCGTCGTTTCTCCTCCCTCACGGAATCGCGCGATGAAGACACGCCTCCCGCTCCTCCTCCTCGCTCTCGTCGCTGCCGGCCCCCTCGCGGGACAGAACGGAACGACGGGCGAGCGGGGCTCGAACCCCGCCTCGCCCCCGGTGCCGCAGACCTTTGACTGGCATCGGAGCACGCCGATCCCCGCCGCCACCCCGTGGGGGCAGCCCGTCGACGTGGCGAGCACCGAACGGATTCGTTCCTGGACCACCATGGCGGAGTACACCAATCCGCTGGTGGACCACCTGCCTGAGCACCCCACGGTGGTTTCCCCCACCCGCCACTTCGGGTACCCGGTGGGCCAGCCCGGAACGCTGCACCGCGTGGATCAGATCCACGGCTACTTCAGCGCCCTCGCCGCCTCGTCCCCGCGGGTGCGCTGGGAGCTGCTGGGCCAGACCGAGGAGGGGAACCGGCTGGGGGTGGCGCAGATCGGATCGGAGGCGAACCTCGCGCGGCTGGAGCGGGTGAAGGCGGGGATGAACCGGCTGGCGGACGCGCGCGGCACCTCCGCCGCCGAGGCGCAGGCGCTTATCGCGGAGCTGCCGGTGGTCTACGCCCTCTACGCCGGCCTGCACTCCACCGAGACGGGGCCGCCGGAGATGGTGATGGAGCTCGCCTACCGCCTCGCCGTTTCCGACGACCCGATGATCCGCACCATCCGCGACAGCGTGGTGGTCATGATCGTCCCGGTGGCGGAGCCGGACGGCCGCAACCGCGTGGTGGAGTGGCTGCGGCGGCACGGACGCGACACCTACAACGAGGACGACCGCGTGGGAGCGCCGTTCTGGGGAAAGTACATCTTCCACGACAACAACCGCGACGGGCTGCAGCTTTCGGCGCGGCTGACGCAGGAGCTGGTGGGGCTCTTCATGGAGTGGAAGTACCCCATGGGGCACGACCTCCACGAGTCCGTGCCGTACCTGTATACCTCCACCGGCACCGGGCCGTACAACCCGACGGTGGATCCGATCACCGTCAGCGAGTGGCAGTGGTTCGCCAACTTCGAGGTGACGGCGCTCACCGCACTGGGGATGCCGGGGGTGTGGACGCACGGCTTCTACGACGGCTGGTACCCGGGGTACCTGCTCTGGGTGACCAACACGCGCAACGCCATCGGCCGCTTCTACGAAACGTTCGGCAACTCCAACCCGAACACCATGCAGCGCACCGTCGGCGCGCAGACCTCGGTGGAGTGGTACCGCCCCAACCCGCCGCGCGACACCACGTTGTGGTCCATGCGCAACAACACCAACTACATGCAGACCGGGGTGCTCCACGCGCTGCACCTGGCGGCGCAGAACCGCAACCGGGTGCTGGAGCAGTTCTGGAAGAAGAGCGGCAACTCGCTGGCAAAGGGGCGGACGGAGAAGCCGTACGCCTGGGTGGTCCCGGCCGACCAGCCGCGCCGGGCCGACGCGGCGTACATGCTGAACCTGCTCCGGCGGCAGGGGATCGAGGTGCACCGCGCCGAGGCCGCGGGACGATTCGGCGAGGTGCAGGTGCGGCGCGGCGACTACGTGGTGCGGATGGACCAGCCGTACCGCAACTACATCCTTACCCTGATGGACGTGCAGCGCTTCCCCGACAACGCGCCGCGCCCCTACGACGACGTCGCGTGGACCTTTCCGCTGATGTTCAACGTGGACGCTCGCGCGGTGGACGACGCGGCGGTGCTCCGGCTGGGGATGCAGCCGGTCCGGGACAGCGTCGTCATCGCGGGGACGGTGCGCGGCGGGCGCGGCGCGGCGTGGTACCTGGCGTCGCAC
>JALZKG010000260.1 GCA_030859365.1 Gemmatimonadota bacterium | reverse complement strand
ACCTTCGGAAGTGCCGGCCGCCTGGACGTTCTGACCCAGCTTGCCGAGCATCGTATGGTCACCGCCGCCAGAGCGCTCGCAGAAGTCCGCCGCCTGCCGGCGAGCGCGGTCATCCGGGCCGCGATTTCGGCGGGAGAGATCGCCCTCGAATCCGTCGATCTCGACGCTTCCGACGAGTCGCGGATGCTCGCCCATTTCGACGCACGGGCAGCGTTTCGGGGGCGGGGCGAGGCCGAAGTGCTCGCACTGGCTGCCACGCGGGGCTACATCGTGGGTTCGGACGAACGCGCCGTACTCCGCGTCGCGAGGGAACGGTGGGGTGCAGAGCGCGCGGCAGGCACGTTGGACCTGCTGATCTGGGCGATCCGGGAGGAACGGCTCACGATCGCCGGGGCGGATGCGCTGCTCCGGCAGTTGGACATGGGCCCCTGAATCGTGAAGCGGATGATAAAGCTGGGGCGAAATCTCCGGGATCTGGTCTGATCGACCGCCCGCGGGCTGCTACTCTCCACCGAGAAGTCAACTCCGGCGGGTAGATGGTCCAGTGGCGCGCCTCGTACGCTTCGACCGGCGTGACGAGCACATCCAGCCGGTCACCCTCCGGGGTATCCCGTTCGGCGTCCATGAGCGCTGCGATCTCCACCAGCGCGGCCTCGTAGTCTTCTTCGGACTTGATGGGTGCGACGAGCATGTCAGATGGTCTCCGCGTCGATGCGGCCGTACTCGTCGTGCGTGCCGACGAAGCGCACGTATACGATGCGAATGGAGTCCACGAACATCAGTCGGTACCGCCTCACGGGGCGCGATGCCACACAACCGGATCATCAACCCCCGAGAGCGGCCCCGCGCCCGCGAGCAGGGATGGCCGGGGATGATGGCGTCGACGTTCAACAGCGCGGACCGAATCGCTACGGGTATATCCCCGTCTTGTGGAGCGCGAGATCACCCCGCGCCGAGATCCAGCACACCCCGCGCCAGCCGCCGCACCTCCGCCGCGATTCGGACCGCCTCTCGCGCGTCGTCCGCGTCCGCCGAGTATCCGGGATAACGCACCTCGACGGCACGATCGGTGAGCGCGTCCAGGTCGCCCCGCAGCGGTTCCCAGGTGGGCTCCACGGCCGAGAGCAGCGTCAGGAGTGCGGCGAGATCATGTGTCTTGGGGAAACGAATCCCGGCCTCGATCAAGCGGGCCTTCAGGTACTTCTACGGCGCATTGCTGCGCGTGGAAACAGACCGCATCGAAATTCGGGTTCACGTCAATTTCCAGCTCCCGCCGGGCGGTCGCGAAATCGCCTTCCGCTTTCTCGACCCACTCAGCCGTGATCGGCTTCATACAGCACCTCGCCGCAATCGACGATCTCCGTGAGAAACGGATCGCCCAGTCGGAGCCGCTCCCGAAGCTGCTCCGGCGTTCGGACGATCAGGTCCAAGGGGAAACCGGGGCGTGTTTGGGCCCGAATCGCCGTCGCGGTCCGCCACGGCTTCCCCTCGAACGGCAAGATCACCAGCAGGTCCACGTCGGAATCCGGCCCCGGCTCGCCGCGGGCGTACGAGCCGAAGAGGATGATCCGCTCCGGCTGGAACTCGCGGGCGATGTGCTGAGCCAGCTCCTCGATCGAGGCCGTGGACACGGTCCCTTTCTGGAAGGAGCAATCTCTCGGGTATGCGGGGGGCGCGTCGGTCTCCACGAACGGTCCGGGACGCCCTCGCTGCTCCAGAAAGCGCCGCTCGTCCGGATCGCGCCGCGGGCGCGTCATCCCGGCGACGTCGATCCCGCCGGCAGCCTCTCGAACGGCGCGAGCGCGGCGCTCCCACACTGCCTCCAGCGCGCTCAGATCCCAATCCCTGTACGACATCACCCCTCCTCCGCCGGTTCTTCGCTGGTCGACGTTCGCCCGTGCAGCCGGTTCCGGGTGTCCTGCAACACCGCGGCGGTGATCGGCCGGTCGGACGCTGCCAGCTCCCACAACGCCTGGTACACCTTGCCGGCCCGCTCGCGACGGAGCAAGTGGTCCAGCAGCGAACGGTCCAGCTCCCCCGCGAACGCGCGCAGCATCGTCACAGCCTGGGCACCATGGCCGGTGTGCCCCGTCTGATCGAACTCCACCAGCCGCCCGACGAGGACTACCTCCTTGTTCACCACCCGCAGGGTGTAAGGTCCGACGGCGTACTCGCCGAAGGGATCCTCCAGGCGGTTCCCCGGCACCTCCACAAAGAAGCCGTCGCGACTCCAGTGGCGCCCGCTCGCCCCGAAGCCCAGCGCGGCGAATGCCTCGTGAAGGCGGCGCCGCTCCGGCGGACCCGTCCGCGACTCCACCACCAGGTCCACGTCCTCCGTAGCGTACGCGCCCGGCGCATGAAACTCGATGGCGCCACCCCCCACCAGGATGGCCCTCATCCCGTGCCGGTCCAGCGCTTCCGAAATCACGGCGCAGGCGAGCGCGAGCAAGCGCCCGTCCTGCCCGGGTTGCCGCAGCGTCTGGTCGGTGAGGATCTCGTCCAGCTCCCCGCGGAGCTCGTCCAGTGGGGGCAGACCGTCAGACAAGGCACCTCTCCCTCTGGTTCCTTGGCGCAGGGGGTGGGGTGCCGTGCGGCTCCCCACCCCCTGCACACACCTCCGTCAACGGATTCCGCCCCTCATCCACACTCCGAGTACCCGCAGGCGTGGCACTTCATGCAGCCTTCCGCGAACTCCAGCTGGCTGGAGCACTCCGGGCAGGTGCCCATGAAGGTTTCGCTCACGTCGTACTCCACCAGCGCCAGCTGCGGCTCCGCTGGGACCGTCATCGCCACCGGGCCCTCCCCCGCCGGCGCCGCGATCTCCGGAATCAGCTCCTGCTGCACGCCGAGCTTCTCCTGCTCCCGGGCCGCGATGGCCTGCGCGATGGCGTCCGGCACCGACAGCACCTTGTTCTGCCCGAAGCCGACAGCCCGGTCCGACGAGATTCCCCGGAGCTGTGTGTGGATCTCCTGCACCGGGATCCCGAAGCGGAGCGCCAGCGAGATCAGCCGGCCGATGGCCTCCGTGTCCGCCATGGCGATGGAGCCCGCCTTGCCGAGCGTGGCGAACACCTCGAACGGCTTCTGCGTCTCGTCCTCGTTGATGGTGACGAACACGTCGCCCAGCGGGGAACCCATCTTCCGGGTGCTGCCGCTCAGCACCGGCGGGCGCGAGCGCTTGATCCGCCGCGGCAGCGCCGCTTTGCGCTCCGCCTCCGCAGCCTGCTCGCGCACCGCCCGCAGCTCCGCCTCCAGCGTCGCGATCCGCGAGCGCGCCTCGCCCAGCTTGCCGGACTCCTCCGCCTGCTGAGCCGGGCT
>JALZKG010000426.1 GCA_030859365.1 Gemmatimonadota bacterium | reverse complement strand
GCCCGTGGCGACGCTGCGGAGGCCGCCCGCGACTTCCACGTCGGCCGTGTCCGGAAGGAACATACGGATCCGCTCCAGCTCGCGGATGCGGGGCAGGCGCTCGGCCGGGACGCGGCCGGAAACGCGCAGCGTATCGCCGTTCATCCGCACCGTAGGTTCGGAAAGGTCCCCCGGGATCTGCCCCCCCAGACGGAAGCGGAGAAGGCTGGTCAGCTCCACGTCGGAAAGGCGCGCGGGCTCCCCCTCCTCCCGCAGCAGGCGCAGCTTTTCCTCGGCCTGCACGGCGGCCTGCTCGGAAACCTCGGTGGCCGGGGCGCTGACCGCGCCCCCGGGGAGCCACAGGTCCCGGAACCACCACGCGGCGCCGCCGAGCAGCACCAGAACGAGTAGCAGCGGGAGCAGAACCCCAGCTTGTCTTCCTTTCACCCAGCGATTCTCCAGCGTGCCGTGTGGGTACCTGCTCCGCCGGCGACGGCCTCGACGGCGTCGGCGGCGCGGTTCACCTGCTCCTCCGTGGTGGCCCATCCGAGCGAGAAACGGACCGCTCCCGATCCGCCGGTGCTCAGCAGGGCGTGCGTTTCTGGGGCGCAGTGCACGCCGGCGCGCACCAGCACCCCGAAGTCGCGGTCCAGTCGCGATGCGGTCTCGGACGCCTGCATCCCCGCCACCAGGGCGAGGACGATGGGCACGCCCTCCGGCGCGGGGGGCGAAAGGACGCGCACCCCGGGCGTTGCGTCCAGCCGGGCGCGGAGCAGCGCCTTGAGCCGGGCTTCGCGTGCGTGGATCGCGTCCGGGGCGCGCTCCTCCACCCAGCGGACGCCCGCCAGCAGCCCGGCGATGCCGGGGCCGTTCTGGGAGCCCGCCTCCAGGCGGTCCGGGAGGAGCGCCGGCATCCCGGCGTCGTGGGAGTCGGCGCCGGTTCCCCCGGCCACCGATGGGGCGACGTCCACGCCTTCGCGGATCCAGAGCCCGCCCGTCCCCTGCGGTCCGAGAAGGCCCTTGTGGCCGGCGAAGCAGAGCACATCGGCACCGAGTCGCTCCACGTCCACCGGGAGGTGTCCGAGCGACTGGGCGGCGTCCACGACCACCCGTGCCCCGACGCGGTGCGCGCGCTCCGCCAGCTCGGCCACCGGGAGCAGGGTGCCGAGGACGTTGGAGGCGTGGGGGAGCACCAGCACCCGTGCCGGCTCCCCCTCCCCGGCCAGGATCCGCTCCGCGGCGTCGAGATCCACCGAGCCGCCCGGCGCGCCAGGGATCACCGATTCTCTCACCCCATGCGCGACGAGCGCGGCGACGGGACGGCGGATCGCGTTGTGGTCGTAGGCGGTGCGGACCACCCGGTCACCGGGGCGGAGCAGCCCGTGCAGCACGGTGTTCAGCGCGTGGGTCGCGTTCAGCTGAAAGACGATCCGCCCCGGATCACCGGGCGCGCCGATCAGCCGCGCGAGCGCCATCCGGCAGTGCAGCAGGGTACGGCCCGCCTCGACCGCACGACGGTGGCCGGACCGCCCGGGAGTCGCGCCCACGTCGCGCAGGTAGTCGCAGACGGCGTCGATCACCTCGGGCGGACGGACCGCACAGGTGGCGGCGTAGTCCAGATAGATCTCGGTCACGACGGGGCGCGGGGAAGGGGGGCGAGGTCCACCGCGACGTAGCGGAAGCCGAGGGAGCGCAGCCGCGCGGAAATCTCCCGCCCCGGCTCCCCCTCCAGCCGGCCCCACTGCTCGGCGGGGAGGTGGATCGCGGCGATCTCTCCCTCCGTGCCCTCCGTCTCGACGCGCGCCTCCGGGAGACCCGCACCCTCGAGCAGCGCGCGGGCCCGCTCGACCCGCTCCTCCCGGGTGCTCACCCCACCGCGCCGAGCTGGACCAGCCGCCCGGCGGCGAGCCCCTCGTTCAGCGCACCGCGGCGGTAGCCGTCCACGTCGAGCAGCACCCGCTCGAAGCCGGCCGCACGTACCCCGGCGTGCACCGCGGCGGCGACGGAGAGCGCTCGGCCCCGCTCGTCCGGATGGATCTCGACCCGCGCCACCCGGTCGTGGTGCCGGACGCGCACGTCTCGCAGCCCGAGGGCGCGCAGGGCACCTTCGGCCCGCTCCACCTGGCGCAGCCGCTCGGGGGTGACCGCGAGGCCGTACGG
>JALZKG010000398.1 GCA_030859365.1 Gemmatimonadota bacterium | reverse complement strand
CCGCGAAGCGATTAAACGGCGCCTCGCCTTCGCCACGGAGCGCTGGGGCGGGAGCGGCGCGCTCTGGGCGTGGGACCTGTGGAACGAGATCCACCCCGCCCACGCCGGCGGCAGCTCCGAGGGGCTCGGAGATTTCATTCAGGATGTGGGAGAGCACCTTCGCGCCCTGGAGCTTCGCCTGCACGGACGAGCGCACCCGCAAACGGTGTCCGTCTTCGGTCCCGCCCTCGCCCGGGACGCGGCGCTGCGCGAGACGGTCTTCCGCCACCCCGCGCTGGACTTCGCAAGCAGCCACTTCTACGAAGCGGGGAGTATCGACAACCCCCGCAACACGGTGGACGCGGCCATCGCCACGGGGCGCCTGACGCGGGAGGCGCTCGCCGAGATCACGGATCTGCGCCCCTTTCTGGACAGCGAGCACGGCCCGATCCACGCCTTCAAGGACCGCCACCGCACTCTGGGGGAAGCCTTTGACGACGAGTACTTTCGCCACATGCAGTGGGCCCACTTCGCCTCCGGCGGGGCGGGCGGGGGGATGCGCTGGCCGAACCGGCACCCCCACACGCTAACGCCGGGGATGCGCTCGGCGCAGCGCGCGCTCGCGGGCTTTCTCCCGCTGATCGATTGGAGCCGTTTTCAGCGGAAGAACCTGAACGCGGAGTTGCGGATCTCCGCTTCCGGCATCGCGGGCTTCGCCTGCGGCGACGACACGCAGGCGGTTGCCTGGCTCCTCCGCACCGACAGCATCGGGCGGGACGGGGCGCTGCGCCGGGACGCGGCACCGCTGCATGCACGACTCCACCTTCCCGGCCTTGCCTCCGGCCGCTACCGGGCGACCCTGTGGGACACCCTCCGCGGCGTACCTGCCGGAGTGTGCGAGTCCAGCACGCGGGACGGGGAGCTGGAGCTGACGCTCCCGCCGATCCGCACGGACCTTGCGGTCGCGGTGCGGCACGCGGACGGCTGAGAAGCTCCGCGCCGCTCACCTCTACCCTCCACGATACACGGGCGATGCCGGAAGATATGAAGAGGTCCGATGCAGCGAGATCCCCCGTGATCCGGGCGATGATCCCCTGCGGAGGCAGGGGAACCCGGATGCTCGCGCTCACCGGGGGAGCACCCAAGGAGATGATCCCCGTGGCCGGCGTCCCGGTGCTGCACCGCGTGGTGCGCGAGTGCGCCGCCAGCGGCGTGACGGAGCTTCTTGTGGTGATCGCACCCGGCAAGGAAGCCATCCCTGAGTCGCTGGCTCCCCTGGCGGGCACCCCGGGGATGCCGGCCCGCATCGAATTCGTGGTCCAGCCGCAGGCCCGCGGCCTCGCCGACGCCATCCGCATGGGGCAGGGCTTCGCGGGGGAGGGGCCGCTCGCCGTCGCTCTCCCCGACAACCTCTTCCTCGGCGACAAGCCGGGGCTGGCGCAGGTGATCGACAGCTACCGTCGCCACCGCACGGCCGTGGTGTCCGTGGTGGAGATCCAGGAGATCGACGCGGAGCGGCGCGGCCCCACCCCCGTGCTCCCCGGGCGTCTGGAAGGGGACGACTTCCACATCGCGCGGATCCCCGACAAGGGATCGAAGGAAGGGCGCTTCGACACGCAGGGCGCACCTTCCGCCTTCACGGGAGTGGGCCGGTACGTCTTCACCGCCGAGGTATGGGCGGCGATCGACGAAACCGATCGGGCACTCGCCCCCGGCGCCGAACTGGACGACGTTCCGGTGATGCAGCGGCTGCTCGGGCGAGGACGATTGATCGGGCGGCGCATCCGCGGGCGCTTCCTGGACGTGGGGCTTCCACAGGGTCACGCGGAGGCGGAGGCAATCCTCGCCTCCTCCGGGGAGGGCTGAGGAGGAGCGGCGCTACCCCGTCGCGTCACCCGAGCGGAGCAGTCCCGGAGGAACCAGCAGCTCGCCCGTTTCCGGGGCGATCACCCCGTTGTCCTCCTCCTCGATGCTGGTGGCCTGCGTGTACACGTCGCCGGCGATGGGGCGCAGCCGCAGCTCCCGCTTGAAGGCACGGATCCGGTCGGCACGCTCCGCATGATCCTCGGGGCCGCCGTAATCCGGGAAGCCGAACCCGCCCCACTCGCTCACCACCACCGGCACCTGTCCGCAGTAGATAAAGGGATCGCCCACCACCAGTGGCTGGGCGGCGACCCCCTCATTCTGCCCCTCCGCCAGGCGGTCCAGCAGCTCGCGCCAGCGCTCCTCGTCCGGGGTGTACAGGTGCGCCGTGAGCAGGTCCGACTTGAGCCGCCCCTCCACCGAAACGTGGTTCCAGCCGTCGTTGTCCACCACCAGCAGCTGCGGATGGTTAAGACGCATGTGGTCGTAGGTGCGGGCGATGTAGCGGCGAGTCCGCTCGTTGGTCGCGATGTCCTGCGCCCCCCAGTCCTCGTTGTACAGGCTCCAGATGACCACGGAAGGGTGCGAGCCGATGTGGACCAGCATCCGCGTCAGCTCGTCCCAGTGGTTGTCGCGGCTGCGCTGCGTGGAGCTGTGCGGGCTCGGCACCTCCACCCAGAGCAGCAGGCCGATCTCGTCGGCGAGCGCGTAGATGCGCGGGTCGATGCCGGCGATGTGCACGCGTACCAGGTTGCACCCCAGCTCCTTCATGGCGTGCATGTGCCGCCGCATCTCGTCGAAGGAGGCGGTGGCCGGCTGGTACAGGATTCCGTCCAGGTAGATCGGCTCGTCGTTCAGGTACACGCGGCGGCCGCGTGCCTCGATGGTGCGCAGCCCGAAGTGCGTTTCGATCTGGGAAACGGCGCCGTCGGGGCCGGCGAGCTGCGCCACCAGGCTGTACAGGTTGGGCTCGGCGGGGGACCAGAGCGCCGCGTCCTCCAGCTCCACGGTGACCCGCTGCCGCTTCTCCCCCGCCTCCAGCGGCAGCTCCACCTCGGCCACCGCGACCGGCTGCTCGCTCCCGCGGGGCGCGACCACCAGCCGCAGCGCGTATAGGCCGGGATCGTGGATGCGGGTGGTCAGGTCGAAGGCGACGAAGCGGTCCCGGTAGCTGCTGATCACGTCCAGGCGGGAGCGCAGACGGTTGCGCTGCACCGGCTCCACCCAGACGCTGCGAACCGCCCCCGTGTAGGTGTGATACCAGATGCCGCCCCGCTTGTACACGTGCGACTGCTGCTTGCCGCGGGGGATCTCCGCATCCATCGACGCCGCGATCCGCACCGTCAGCCGATTGACGGGAAGCAGCCGCTCGGGCGGCAGCTCGAAGCTGAACGAGGTGTACTCCCCGAAGTGGACGTCCTCGCCCTCCACCGTCCGCAGCAGGTGGCCGTTCAGCCACACGCGCGTTTCGTAGCCGCACGCGCCGAAGGTCACCTGCGCCAGGCAGTCCGGGGGCGGGCACCAGTGCTCCGGCACGGTGAACTCCCGTTCGTACCACGCCACCACGTCGTCCTGCCAGGGCGGGGTGTGCCGCTGGGCGTCCTTGGCCTCCATCATGTGGGCCTCGATGGAGCCGGGCCACACCGCGGTGTGCTGGAACCGATGCCCCAGGTACCACTTCTCGATCAGGCCCCGGTTCTCCAGGTCCAGGTCGAAGCGCCATTCGCCGTCCAGCAGTTCGAAATCGCTGGGGCGGATGATGGCGCGCGGCAGCGGGTTCAGGTACTCCTGAACCGCCTGCGCTTCGTCACGGTCGCGGGTGAAGCCGAAATCTCCGTTCACCATGGTTTGCTGCGGAACGCGGGGGGTTTCAGGGGCACGATCCGCGAAGGGCGGGCGCCACCTGGAGGGAGGGGAGGTCAGGCGATCGCGTGCTCGACGCGTACACCCGCTCCGGCGTGGGTGATCCACACCGCGGGCTCCCGGCCGAATGCCGCCTCGTATTGCCGTGCAACGACGGGGGCCGCGGCGGCGAGCGAGGCCTCCTCGCCGACGGCGATGGCGCAGCCGCCCCACCCCGCGCCGGTGAGGCG
>JALZKG010000383.1 GCA_030859365.1 Gemmatimonadota bacterium | reverse complement strand
ATCCGGCGCCGGCGCCCTCGCCGAGGGAGGGGTTGTCCTCCTGCTGCTTCCCGATCAACAGGTCGTCCACCCACCGCTCCACCCCGGCCGCGTCCCGCTCGCCCAGGGTACGCGACTCGGTCTGGATTCCTTCCGGCGCCTCCCCGCCGCTGCGGCGCACCGCCTCCTCCACCACCATGGTCCAGGTGAGCTTCTGGGCGGTCTTTCCCACCGTCGCCATCCCGATCCGGTCCAGCAGGTCGGCGGCGCGGAAATAGGAGCGCACCTCGAAGCGGAGCTGGTCTCCGCGCGGCTCCACCTCGAAGCGGATCACCCCGGCGAGAAAGTGCCCGGCCACCGTCGCGCAGGTGACGGTGTGGTCCTCCACCTCCACCACCCGCACCTGGATGTTGCCGCGGAGCGGGACGGCGAGGGTCAGGGTGGCGCCCTCCTCCAGCCGGGTCTCGCTCCGGGGCTCCACTCCCACCTCCAGCAATGCATCCGGGGAGAGTCCGGAGAACTGCTCGCGCACCAGCGCGAAGAGCCCGTCCGCGTCCACGCGGCTCCCCCGTATGTCGGCCCAGTAGCGCTCCTGGTTCAGGGCGCCGCTCCCCTCCTCCGGCCCCTGCTCGGGGAGGCTGTCGGCGAGCCGCCGCAGGCCGTCGGCGAGGGGAGTCGGGCGCACCCCGAAAATCTCCTCCAGCGCGTTCACCTCGCCGGGAGGAATCATGTTCTCTTCGCGGAGCATGATCACCTGGTCCTCGGTGAACGGGAGCCCCACCCCGAGCTTTTCCGCGGCGGCCGCGCCGTGCTGCGCCACCCACTCCGGGATCGGAAGCCGCCTGGGGTGCCGGTCGGTGATCTCCTCCAGCATATCGAGCAGTTCGCCGGCGGAGACCCGCTCCGGCCCGGCGAGCAGCAGCGTCCGCCGCGCCGGTGCGTCCGGCTCTGCCGCCCGGGCGAGCGCCTCTCCCACATCGTCCGCCCAGAGCGGCTGAAAGCGGTGCTCGCCCCTGCCCACCACGGGAACGACCGGGAGGGTGCGCACCATCTTGAGGATCGCGGAGACCACCTCGTCCCCCGGGCCGTACACGTTGCCGGGGCGGAGGATCAGCCATTCGCCGGGAAACTCCTCCTGGACGATCCGCTCGGCGGCGCGCTTGGACCGATGGTACTCGGACTCCCCCCTGTCCGCCCCCAGGGAGGAGACGTACACGAACCGGCCGACGCCGGCACGGGTCGCCTCCCGCACCACGTTGCGGGTGCCGGCGACGTTGACGGCTTCGAACGTCACCTCCGGCGGGTCTTCGGCAACGATCCCGGCCACGTGGAGCACCGCGTCGCAGCCGTCGGCGCTCCCCCGGAGCTGCGCAGGGTCGGCGACGCTTCCAGGGTGCGGCTCCACGCCCTCGCTCCACAGCCGGGCGTCGTGCTCGGCCTCCCGGGACAGCAGCCGCACCCGGTGCCCGCGCTCCAGCAGGTGGTTCACGGCGGATTTGCCGACCACGCCCGTACCACCCGTCACCAGAATCTTCATGTGCACACTCCGCCCGGGGAAGTCGGGAGCCTTTCGCACGAGGAGTGCCAGACCCGGCGGCATTGCGCACGCCGGAGCGCACGGTAAGTTGGGATGGGGACGGACGCCGTGGCTCCCCTTCCTCCCTGCCCCCGGATCCTGCCACCCCGCTCTTCCAGGAGACGTTCGATGAGCGCCCCGCACAACGTGCCCAGCGAGCAGGAATCCCGCGACGTCGCCGAAGCTGCCCGCGAAACGGAGTGGACGGCCCCCTCCTTCGTGCGCGAGCTCTTTCTCGGCAACTTCCGCCTGGACCTGATCCACCCTCTCCCCCAGCAGAGCGCGGAAGACCGGGCGAAGACCGACGCGTACGTCGCCCGGCTCCGCCGCTTCATGGAGGAGCGCGTCGACTCCGACGAAATCGACCGCACGGGTGAGCTTCCCGAAGACATCGTCCAGGAGCTGCGAGAGCTCGGTGCCTTCGGGATGAAGATCCCGGAGGAGTACGGCGGCGTGGGGCTTTCCCAGGTGGGGTACGGCCGCGCGGTCGGGATGGTGACGAGCAAGGACGGCAACCTGACGGCGCTGCTCTCGGCCCACCAGTCGATCGGCCTGCCGCAGCCGCTCAAGATGTTCGGGACGCCGGAGCAGAAGAAAAAGTATCTCCCCCGCCTCGCCGCCGGGGCGATCAGCGCCTTCGCGCTGACCGAGCCCGAAGTGGGTTCCGATCCCTCCGCGATGACCACCACGGCGACACCCACCGAGGACGGCGAAGCGTTCCTCATCAACGGGGAGAAGCTGTGGTGCACCAACGGCACCCTGGCCGAGCTGCTGGTGGTGATGGCGAAGACCCCCGACAAGCTCCGCAGCGGCAAGCCCATCCCGCAGATCACGGCCTTCATCGTCGAGGTAAACACCCCGGGGGTGGAGATCACCCACCGCTGCCACTTCATGGGGCTGCGGGCGCTGCAGAACGCGGTGATCCGCTTCGACAACGTGCGGGTCCCCCGGGAGAACGTGATCTGGGGCGAAGGGAAGGGGCTGAAGCTGGCGCTGATGACGCTGAACACCGGCCGCCTCACGCTTCCCATGAGCGCCGCGTACGGGGCGAAGGCGGCCGTCGAGATTTCGCGAAAGTGGGCGGCGGAGCGCGTGCAGTGGGGCGCACCGGTGGGCAAGCACGACGCGGTGGCGCAGATGCTCGGCGACATGGCGGCGAAGACCTTTGCCATCGAAGCCATGGCGGAGCTCAGCTCGGCGCTGGCGGACCAGGCGCGCAACGACATCCGCCTGGAGGCCGCCATCGCGAAGCTGTGGACGACCGAGGCAGGGTGGAAGATCGTGGACGATTGCCTGCAGATCCGCGGCGGGCGCGGCTACGAGACCGCCGATTCCCTGGCCGCGCGTGGAGAGCCCGCGATCCCGGTGGAGCGGATGATGCGCGACTTCCGCATCAACCGGATCTTTGAAGGAAGCAGCGAGATCATGCGCCTGTTCATCGCCCGTGAAGCGGTGGATACCCACCTCCAGGTGGCCGGCGACCTGATCGACCCCAGGGCGGGCCTGGGCAGGAAGGCGGGGGCGATGGCGAAGGCCGGCGTCTTCTACGCCACCTGGCTCCCCAAGCAGTTCGTCGGCCGGGGGCAGCTCCCCGCCTACCGCGAGTTCGGCTCGTTGGCCCGGCACCTCCGCTTCACCGAGCGCACCTCGCGCAAGCTGGCCCGCAGCATGTTCCGCGCGATGGCGCAGTACCAGGCCAAACTGGAGCGGAAGCAGGCGCTGCTCGGCCGCTTCGTGGACATCGGCGCGGAGCTGTACGCCATGTCGTGCGCCTGCGTGCGCGCGCAGGCACTCCGCGACGGCGAGCACGGGGCGGAGGCCGTGCGGATGGCGGACGTGTTCTGCCGCCGCTCGCGGATGACGGTCCGGCGGCTCTTCGCGGAGCTGTGGAAGAACGAGGACGACGCCACCTACCGCCTCGCGCAGGAGGTGCTCGGGGGGAAGCACGTCTGGCTGGAGGAGGGCGCGATCCAGGCGGTGCCGGACGCGGAGCTGGCGCCGGAGCCGGGCCCGGGTGAGGCAGCGGTGGGCGAGCACGTTTCCGGAGAGCGGTTGGCGACGCAGGTGGGGGCCGGCGGGTAGCATTTCGGGCCCGCAGGGGTGCCGCCGGGGCCGCTCGGAAGGGCTCGGGCGGCAACTTCATACCCCCCAACGACTTGCATGTAAATTACGTTTGCACAATGACTTGCAAGCGGTTGACGCATCGTTGGCGGTCCGGTTATACTCCGTCCGGAGCCGGTGCGGCGGTGAGGTCGGCTCCTTCTTTGGAAATCTCTGCCGGGGTGCCCTGCCATGTCCGATACGCGCGTCGTCGACCTCCATGTGGAACTGCCGAACGACGTCGCGGCGCAGGTGGAGCAGGCGCAGCGAGCCAACCCCGACTTTCTCGCCCGCACCCTGCAGTACGTGATGCTGCGCCGCAGCGTCTTCGACGCGCTCGCGGAGCGGGGCGGGCTCGCGGGCGGCGGCCCGCCGCGATAGCTACGACCTGAACGCTTCCAGCGACAGGTCCCCGATCACACGGTAGTGCCTGGCGTTTCCCGTCAGCAGCGGAACGCCGCGCGCCACCGCCGTGGCGCTCCACTCCCCGAGCGCGGCTCGCAGGGTACGCAGCTCCTGCTTGCTCCGCATCCCCTGGACGAGCTCCATGTAGGTCACCACCGACAGGTCGAAGCGAGTTCGACGGCGGGTGCATATTGTCCGTCTCGCCGCCGTGCCGGACCGTCCCGGCCATGCAGAGGGTAAGATGTTGTACAAGAACGCGTTGGATTGCTCCCGAGCAGCAGCCCTGATCCCCGGTTCTCCCTGATGTCCTTCTGCCATCTGCACTGCCACTCCGAGTACTCGCTCCTCGACGGAGCGAACCGCGTCGGCGATCTGATCCGCCGCGCGCAGGAGTGGGAGCAGCCCGCGCTGGCGCTCACCGATCACGGGTGCATGTTCGGCGCGTGGACCTTTCACGAGCAGGCCAAGAAGGCGGGAATCAAACCCATCGTGGGGATGGAGGCGTACGTCGCCCCGAACTCCCGGCACGAGCGCGGCAAGGTGAAGGGGGAGAAGGGGTACTACCACCTGGTGCTCCTCGCCCGTGACCTGCAGGGGTACCGGAACCTCACCAAGCTCACCTCCATCGGCTACACCGAGGGGTTTTACGGCAAGCCCCGCATCGACCGCGAGGTGCTGGCGCGGCACTCCGAGGGGCTGATCGTTTCCTCCGCCTGCCTGGCGGGCGAGGTGGCGCAGCACCTGATGGAGGACCGCTGGGACGCGGCCCGCGAGGCGGCGGAGTGGTACGCCAACCTGTTCGACGGCCGCTACTATCTGGAGGTGCAGGGGCACGACTCCCCCGGGCAGCAGCGCCTCAACGAGCAGATCTTCCGCCTCGCCGGAGAAACCGGGCTCCCGACCATCGCAACCAACGACGCGCACTTCCTGCGTGGCGAGGACCACGAGGCGCACGACGTGCTCCTCTGCATCGGACTCGGCAAGGACTTCTCCGACCCGAACCGGATGAGGTACGACCGCGAGCTGTACTTCAAGAACGCGGAGGAGATGGCGGCGCGCTTCCCCGACCGGCCGGACGTGCTGGAGAACACTCTGCGCATTGCCGACCAGGTGGACCTCAGATTCGAGAAGAAGTACCACGTCCCCGCCTTTCCCCGCCCCGAGGGGAGCACGGCGACCGAGGCGGAGATGCTGCGCGACTGGGTGTGGGAGGGGGCGCGGGGGCGCTACGCCGACGCGGCGGGCGAGATCGCGGCGGAGGTGACGGAGCGGATCGACTACGAGCTGGACGTGATCACCACGCTCGGCTACTCGGGCTACTTCCTGATCACCGCCGACTTCATCCGCTGGGCCCGCGAGCAGGGGATCCCCGTGGGTCCCGGGCGCGGCTCGGCCGCGGGATCCATCGTCGCCTTCTGCACCGGGATCACCGATCTCTGCCCCCTGCGCTTCGACCTCCTCTTCGAGCGCTTCCTGAATCCGGAGCGCGTGTCGATGCCCGACATCGACGTGGACTTCTGCTTCGAGCGCCGCGGCGAGGTGATCGAGTACGT
>JALZKG010000373.1 GCA_030859365.1 Gemmatimonadota bacterium | reverse complement strand
CCGGTGCCCCCATCGCCTAAGGGAAGAGCAGCTGTGCCTGGCGCACAAAGCGCCAGGGCGAGCGCCCCCCCCCGCAAAATGCGCGATGGGCGAAATCCATCATCAGAGACCTGAGCATTGCCGATCGGTGGGGTAGAACTCCCCGGGGCCATGCGTATGTGTCGGATTCATCTCGTGGTACAGCTCGTGAGCGAGGGCCATATCCAGGTTCCGTGGTGGACTTTCGTTGGTTGGCGTGTTGAAGTAGTGGCTGAACCAGGTTTCCTGAATAGTGATGCCATACCCGCCACCACCCCATCCGGAAGCGCCGTTGCTGTTTTCGTAAGTGTAGGTCTTTATCCTGTCGCTAGCTAGAAGGCGGCGGCCTTCGTCCGCAAGTTTTTTGCACGCTTCGCCACGACTGTCCATGCGAGCGAACGCCGACTCGGCTTTCATGCGTTCATCTGAACGTACATCTCTGCTCAAGCACCACGTTATTGCGCCGGGATGGGTCTGCGGCTTGGTGCAGTCTGGTTCGGTTTGCGGAAGCACGTCATCGCCGAAAGGGCTGATGTACGGGGGCGGCTCGCACCCTCCGATAACCTTGGACGGATCACAGCCGTCGCCGCCACCCTCCCAACCACTTCCGCCTCCGTCTCCACCGTCGCCCCCTCCATCACCGCCTCCACCTGAGGGAGGCCCGTCGCTCTGCGGGGGACCACACACCCCGTTGTCATCGCGGACCCAGCCCTCCTGCGAGCAGCTACTGGGGCCGTCCACCACGATCTTCTCCAGGCAGGTGTCACAAGCGATCCCGAACTCGTCCTCACCCGTCTGCTTCGGCTGGTGCTTCTCCGGCACGCCGAAGTGCCGATGCATCATCTCGGCCGCCGCTCGTGTGGCGGGGATGACGCACACCGCCTCGTAGGCTACCTTCCCGTTCTGCGCCTGCTCGCGAAGGGTGTAGCTGCGGGTGGCTCCGTTCGGAGCGGGCGCGGAGGAGGGGAATCGGAGCGGGGCGCCCCTGGCGGTACACCCCGGAGCCCGGAGGTGTGGCGATCCGAGTGGAGCAGTAGTACGGGGAGGCGGGCCCCCGCGCGTCCGCGAGGGGCAGAGCGGAGGACGACAGCGGCTCGGCCGCGCCGTGAGGCTCCGTGAGGTCTCCACAGGCGCCAAACGCGAGCGCGAGCAGCGGAGCCTAATCGAGCCGCCCCGGAGATCCCGGGACGGCGCTGCGACGACAACTGGTCAGTGGTTTGCGGACCACTACCGAACTAAGGCACCTTGCGCATACTTCTGAAAATCGCAGCGCTCATTAAGCGGCAGGTAAAGAAATTGGGGACGTGGCGTGGCTACCCGGCTAGCGTACATCGGCACGCCGTCGTAGGTGCCAACAAAAACGAGTTCGTCCGGCCATTTATTATCTAACACGATTGTTTCGGCTTCACGAGGGAGTCCAAACTTAACGTATACATCGTCAAACAGCCTCAGGCTCTCGCTTCTTCTATACCATTCCTTCTCCGCTGCGTACTCTCTGCCGGCAGCGTCTGGAAGCTGCACCCCGTAGCAGAGCTGGTGGCTCCCCGATATTGCCGCCGCAGACCTGCCGGTGACCACCGCTGGGGAAACACATGCACTGAGAACGGTGGTTATACTGATGAAAAAATACAAGGCCCTCATTGGGCTTCCCTTTCGAAGAAAACGCACGCGCTGACAATGCACATGGTTATGGATCATCACCACTGGTTGATTGGGTGACTTGCCGAACCGAAATAGTACGTTGGCACCCGGCCCGGCCCCCGCAACCTGAGCATCCGACAGACGGAGGTCAACCACGGCTGAATCACGATTTCTAAATGAAATCACAGTAGGGATGAGCTTCGCTTTCGGTCTGCTCTGGCCTACGTAGTGCAGAACTTCTCCCAACCTTCACGACTGACTGTGCTCTTAAACTCCCTTCCACCATAATAGTTACTTCCTGTCGCAGGGTGCCACATAGGATCGGCATGACCAGGCCAATACATGCCATGCATGGCTTCATGTGTGACAGTGAGCGTACTGATGCCTTTAGCGTAGAAATGGAAGATAGCTCCGCCCCCTGTCCATGCTGCATCACCCAGGACTACACCCCCGCGCGAATCTTTGATTTCGTTATCCCATATTTCGGGACCACGGTTGAGCATCGCTTGGGCAGTGTTCTTGATGTTTTGACAGGCAACGTCTTTTTCTCCATTGATCTGGTTGATGGCGTTCTGAATTGCCTGTATTTCTGCGTGAGTTGCCGGGCGTAGAACACACTCGTCTGTAGAGTGACAGTCGAAGTCGGAATCATTTACATTTATAGTACTCCCATCATCCTCGCACCCTCCGATAACCTTGGACGGATCACAGGGCTCATCGCCTCCGCCTCCAGGCGGGGGGCTCCCACCTCCACCTCCACCTCCATCGCCGCCTCCATCTCCACCCGTGTCCCCCGTGGAGCCACCTCCCCGGGGCGAGCGGCACACACCGTCCTCGCCTCGTGTCCAATCAGGATTGGAGCAGTGGTTCCCTCCATCGACGACAATCGGCTCCAACTCGTAGTCCAGCGTACCCACCTCACCACCTTCGTTGGGTGAGGACGCGCCTCCTCTTGGTACCCCGAATCTCCGATGCATCATCTCTGCCGCCGCCCGGGTGGCGGGGATCACGCACACGGCCCCGTAATCCACCTTCCCGTTCTGCCCCCGCTCACGGAGGGTGTAGCTGCGGGTGGCTCCATCGGGCGCAAGCGCGGAGGAGGGGAATTGGAGCGGGAAGCGCCCCTGGCGGTACACCCCGGAGCCGGGGGGTGTTGCCATGCGGGTGGTGCAGTAGTAGGGCGAGGCGGAACCCCGCACATCCGCCAGGGGCGTAGCGGACGGCGATAGCGGCGCGGGCGCACCGCGGGGCTCCGTGCCCAGATCTCCGCAGGCGCCGAGCGCGAGAGCGAGGAAGAGCAGGGGAGCCGCGCTCCCCGGAGCGCGGCGGGGAGGAATGAGGCCGAGGGACAGGGTACACCCTCCTGCTGGGAGAGAATGCCCGCTCAGCGAAGAGCGTGTCTGAAAAGGCGCGAATCACACCGGGAGGGCAGCACCTGCCGCGACTGCCGGGGACCCGCACGGGCAGGAGGACTCAAGGCAACAAAAGGGCGAGAAAGGCGCGCGCTGGATCTCCCAATGCAAGTTGTTGATGCGAAGCGGATTGCACGGGCAGGAGGTTCCAGGCGGGGGCACGGAAGCGGTGTTCGTGATCGTGCAACCTGCACTCGAATCGTGCAGATTGCAGTGGCCTACAGGCCTCCCCCCTCAGTCGATCGTCGCCAGCGACGGACCCCGCTCCCGCTGCAGCCGCGCCGCGGTCCGCTCGACGTCCCGCATCACCCGCAGCACGTTGCCCCCCAGGATCTTGCGGACGTCGCGCTCGCTGTAGCCGCGGCGCAGCAGCTCCGCGGTGAGGCGCGGGTAGGTGGACACGTCCTCCATCCCCTCGGGGAGCACCGTCACCCCGTCGTAGTCGGAGCCGAGCCCCACGTGGCCGATTCCGGCCACCCGGACGATGTGGTCCACGTGATCGGCGAGGGTCCCCACGTCGCCGCGGGGGATCGGGTTGGCGCGGCGCCACTCGTCGTACGCCTGCCTTGCAGCCGCCTCGTCGCCGGGGTGCTGCTCACGGAAGCGCCGCTGCACCTCGAACATCGAGGCGGAGCGGCGCGCCGCCTCCGGCTCCGTGAAGCCGCTGAAGAAGTTGACCATCACCACCCCGCCGTTCTCCCGCACCTTCTCCAGCACGTCGTCCGGAACGTTGCGCGGGTGGTCGGCCAGCGCCCGCGCCGACGAGTGGCTGAAGATCACCGACGCCTCGGAAACGCGGATCGCGTCACGCATCGTTTCTGCGCTGACGTGCGACAGGTCCACCATCATCCCGAGCCGGTTCATCTCCCGGACCACCTCCTCGCCGAAGGAGGTGAGCCCCCCGTGGCGGGCGCTGTCGGTGGCCGCGTCCGCCCAGTCCAGCGTGTTGGCGTGGGTCAGCGTCAGGTAGCGTGCGCCCGCGGCGTGGAACTGCCGCAGCACCCCGAGCGAGTTCTCGATGGCGTGTCCCCCCTCGATCCCGATCAACGAGGCGATGCGCCCGCGTCGGCGGATCCGCTCCACGTCGGCGGCGCTGCGGGCGAGCTCCAGCTCCGGAGCGGCGGCGACCATCCGCTCGATCAGGTCGATCTGCTCCAGGGCGAAGCGCGCGGCGCCCCCCTCCATGGCGGAGACCGGCACGTACGCGGCCCAGAAGACGCCGCCGACGCCACCGGCACGGAGGCGGGGGATGTCGGTGTGCTGGGCCGGGAGGGAGCCGCGGGGGTCCATCCGCCGCAGGTCGCTTCCCGCTTCCTGGCGGATCACCCAGGGCAGGTCGTTGTGCCCGTCGATCACCGGCGCGTCGCGGTGGATGCGGCGCGCCCGCTCCATCAGCGCGGCGTCGGGGGGAGGAGCAGACTGCGCCACGGCAACCGCCGGAAGCGTGCAGGCGAAAACAAGCGCCCCTGCGAGGCTGCGAAGCAACATCATCGGCGAGAACTCCGGTCGGGGACCTGCCGGTGGGCGTTACGGGCGGACGTCGCGCAGCACGCCGACGTTCCGCAGGGCGAGCGCATCCGAGCGCCCCACCCACTCCACCTCCGCCGTGAGGCGGCGGCGGCGGACGAACTCGTCCTGGGCGATGGGGGCGGAGGCGAAGCGCTCCGACAGCTCCGGCGGGATCAGGAGGAGCAGGTCTCCGCGGCGGGTCTCCCCGCGCAGCCCCCACTTGCACTCGGCCCCGGGAACCCGACTTTCGGCGTCGCGGAGGGCGAGCACCGCGGCGGCCACCGTGTCTGTCGGGGACAGGGTGTAGGTCGTGGGCGCGTTGCAGGCGAGCTCGCCCACGACCCGCTGACCCTTCGCGGCCGCCCCTTCCACAACCAGCTGCTCGAAGTCTGCCGATGACCGGCCCACGCGCGGCTGCGGAGACGCGGATTCCGGGGTGGTCGGCACCGTCGAAGCCGGCTGCGGCTGCACGGCGACGATCTCGCCCCGCTCCGGCGGGGCGTCCTCCGCGAAGCCACGGAACAGGGCGACGGTCAGCAGCGCCCCGAGAACTCCATAGCCGACCAGTGCCCACGGGCGGCGCCAGACGGGCGGCGGGAGGCGGCGGTCGGTCCGCCGCTCTCCGGCACGCCGATTGTCCGCGCGCCGCTCTCCGGCACGAGAAGATTCCGTCTCACTGCTCCTAGGATCCGCCATTCCGCCTGATTCCGGTTTGGGTAGCTGTTCCCTCGTGTACTCTGCGTGCTCGGGGGTGCCGGCGCAAGATTAGGTGGTGCCGCTCGCCGGGCTCAGCGGCGGAGACGCGGTGACCCCGCAGACCCGCAGCCCCCACTGGGTGACGGGGCCGATTCCGAACGCAAAGAGCAGCGTTCCGATCCCGATCGCGCCTCCCATCAGCCAGCCGAGTGCGAGCACCACCAGCTCGATGGCGGTGCGTACCCGCCGGACCGGCCATCCGGTCCGCTCGCTGAGGCCGATCATCAACCCGTCGCGCGGTCCCTTCCCGAGGCCGGCGGCGATGTAGAAGCCGGTGGCCAGTCCGCACAGTCCGATCCCCGTCAGGTGAAACGCCACCGCCGCGGGGGTCCCGACGGCGGCCGGGACAACGGGGAGGAGCAGGTCCACGAAAACGCCGATCAGCACCATGTTGGCGAGGGTGCCGAGCCCCGGACGCACCCGGATCCGCAGGGAGCCCAGCACGATCGCCAGCCCCGCGACGATGCTTGCGCCGCCGATGCTGATCCCCGTCAGGTGGTGGAGCCCGACGTGAAACGCGTCCCACGGACCGAGCCCGAGCCCGCTCCGGATCATCAGCGCCACCGCCACGCCGAAGCCGAAGAGTCCGATCAGCAGCTGCAGCCACGCCGCGGGAGAGGTGGAGGGCCGCGGCGGGCGCGCTCGTTGCATCGGTGCGCCTCCGGATCCGTCGAGCACTCCGGCTTCAGGAGAACGCATGCACAAGGTCAAGGTCGTTCAACCCCGCTATGACCAGTCCCGGGCCCGCGCGGGGCAGGTGGGCGAGGTGATCGGCCACTGGGGCGCGGACGCGAACCAGGAGGGACGGGACGGCTTCATGGTCCAGTTCCCCGACGGCGAGGTGGTCGGGGTTGCGGAGGACGAGGTGGAGCAGGTCACCGAGTAGCGGCGTTCCCCACGTCGGCAGGCTGCCGGCGCGGAATCGTCAGCTTCTGTCCCGGGACGATCGGCGCCGACTCGTCGAGCGAATTGGCAATCCGCAGCTCCGCCACGCTGGTGCCGTGCTCCCGGGCGATGCTCCACAGCGTTTCACCGCCGCGAACCACGTGCTCCGTCCGCTCCACCCGGTTCGGCGCGGGAGCCGACCTCCCCGCAGTCGGCGCGGCGGCGGCGACGGGGATCCGCAGCGTCTGTCCGGGCTGGATCACGGCGTTCGACAATCCGTTCAGCGCCAGTACCTCGGTGAAGGCAACGCCGAAGTGCTCGGCGATCCCCCACAGGGTCTCGCCCTCCTTCACCGTGTGGGTCGTCAGGGG
>JALZKG010000367.1 GCA_030859365.1 Gemmatimonadota bacterium | reverse complement strand
CTACTGGGGCGTGGTCCACGGCTCGCACGCGGCCGCCGCGCAGCTGCGCGAGCGGGGCGGCGCCATCATCAACGTCGGCAGCGTGCTGTCGGACCGGGCGATCCCGCTGCAGGGGCACTACTCCGCGAGCAAGCACGCGGTGAAGGGGTTCACCGACGCGCTGCGGATGGAGCTGGAGGAGGAGGGAGCGCCCATCTCCGTCACGCTGATCAAGCCGGCGGCGATCGACACGCCGTACACCCAGCACGCCCGCAACCTGATGGACGTGGAGCCCACGAACCCCGCCCCCGTGTACGCGCCGAAGACCGTCGCGAAGGCGATCCTGGAGTGCGCGGAGCGGCCGGTGCGCGACGTGACCGTCGGCGGCGCGGGGAGGATGCTCGCCGCGATGGGGAACGTCGCCCCGCGGCTCACCGACCGCTACATGCGCGCGACCATGTTCGACCAGCAGCGCACGGATCAGCCCACCGACCGGAAGCGCCGCGACACCCTGCACAGGCCGCGGCGCGGCGACGGTCGTGAGCGAGGCGACTACGAGGGACACGTGATGGGATCCAGCGCGTACACCCATGCCGTCCTCCACCCTGTCCGGGCCACGCTGGGTGCCGCCGCGCTGCTCGCCGCCGGCGCGGCGCTGCTCCGCAACCGCGAGTCACGGTAAGGACGACGGCACAACCCTCTTGCATGACTCGCCGCCGTGCGTATGTTGCGGGGGGAGGCACTACGCCTCCCCCTCCCTCCACCTTGGCTCTCCCCCCGCATGCCCCCCCGTCTTACTCCGTGCTCTGGGAAGCGCCGCTGGCGTATCACTCCGCCGCTCCGCCACGGCTCGGCGGCGATGCCGGGGCTCGGCGTTCTGCAGGAAGTCCCCGGCGAATTGGGAGGGCTGCTCTGGCAGGCGCTCCGCGCCGTCGGCCTGTGGGCCGCGGTTGAGCCGTCCGAGCGCGCCGGGTTGTTCCGCCCCCGGGCGCAGGAGCAACGGCTGGCGGATCTGCTCGCCCTCAGCCTGGAGCCGGCACTGGAGGAGCCGCTGATGGCGCTCGGCCGCGTGCTCGGCCCTCCAGACGGCGTGTCGGCCGAACACGTCGGACTTGCGTGCAGCCGCATCGCGACCTGGGCACAGGGCCGCGGAGCGCAGGCGACGCAGACCGAATTTTCCCGGGCCGCGGCGCTCGCCCACCCAGGAGATGCGCGGCTGGCGCTCGCCGCTGGACGCGCGATCCGCGACCAGGGCGAATACCCGCGGGCCGAAACGTGGTACCAGCGCGCCGTCGGACTGGCACGTCACGCCGGGGACTGGGACGCCTACGCCCGCGCCTACATCGGCCTGGGAAAGGTGTGGATCGCGCGGGGGGTGTACCCTGCGGCACGCAAGTCCCTGCTCAAGGCGCATCGCGCGGCGGAGCGGCACAGCCTGCACGATGCCGCGGGGATGGCGCTGCACGACCTGTTCACCGTCGAGTCGGACTGCCATCGGGACAAGGAGGCGCAGGTCTATGCCGAGGCGGCTCTGCGGACGTACGGGCCGGGCCACCGACTCCTGCCCACCCTTGCGGCGGACGTCGGGTATTTCTGGCTGGTCCGTGGCCGCTTCGACGATGCTTTTTCCGTGTTGAAGGCCGCCGTCCCGAAGATGCTTCCGCAACAGCGGATGGACGGCTACAGCAATCTTGCCCGCGCCGCCGCGGCAGCGGGTGAGAGGGAGGTCTTCAGCATCGCCAGTGAATTCGTGTGCGAAGCGGCGGCGGAGGCCCCCGGAAAGGCAGCCGCGCTGGTGGAGGTCGCTCGGGCGGCCGTCACCCTGGGCCTGTTTGATCAGGCGGAGGCATCAGCAGGTCAGGCTCTGGCGATCGCTCGGGACCGTGGAGAATCCAGAGTTCTGCTCACCGCGGAAGGGGTGCTGCAATCGGCGCGGAACGCACGCTCCGCCATGCAGCGCCGACCGACGAGCACGGCGCCGATGAAGGCGCCGGTGAAGGCGCCCCCCGAAGCTGAAAGCGTGCTCGCCTGCCAGTTC
>JALZKG010000341.1 GCA_030859365.1 Gemmatimonadota bacterium | reverse complement strand
CCCTGATCCATCCCTTCGACGACCCGGCCGTCATCGCCGGTCAGGGAACGATCGGTCTGGAGCTGCTGGAGCAGTGTCCGCAGCTGGATACGATCGTCGTACCCGTCGGGGGAGGGGGTCTGATTTCGGGAATCGCGGCCGCGGTCAAGGCAATCCGGCCCGAGGTGCGGATCGTCGGGGTGGAGACGGCGGCGATCCCGGCGGCACTCCGCTCCCGAAAGGCGGGGGAGATCGTCACGCTCCCCGCGGCAGAAACCATCGCCGAAGGGATCTCCGTCCGCCGGATCGGCGAGCACACCTTTCGCCACATCGAAGCACACGTGGACGAGCTGGTCGCGGTGGAGGAAGAGGAGATCGCCAGCGCCGTCCTGCTCCTCCTGGAGCGGGAAAAAACGGTCGTGGAGGCGGCGTGCGCGAGCGTGGTCGCCGCGGTACTGGGAGGGTATCTGGGCGACCTGCGGGGGCGGACGGTGGTGATGCTGCTCTCCGGCGGCAACATCGACGTGAACCTGCTATCCCGGATCATCGACCGGGGGCTGGCGCGCGACGGCCGCCTGACCAGCCTTTCCGTGCGGCTCGCGGACCGCCCCGGCGCCCTCGCGGGGCTGACGGCGGTGCTCGCCGAGAGCGGCGCCAACGTGCTCCGTCTCGACCACCGCCGCGGAGGCGAGGGAGTTTGGCTCACGGAGGCGGTGGTGGACCTGGTGCTGGAAACGCGCGGGCACGACCATGTGGGGTCGCTCCTGGGCCGGCTTGAAGCGGCCGGGTACGCGCACACCCGCCGCTGAGGTGGGCTCGGCGCCGAGCGCGGCCACGCGGGCGCGGATCTTTCGCCGCGACGGATCGCGCTGCGTCTACTGCGCGCGCGTCTGGGCCGAAGGGGAGCTGACGGTGGATCACGTACAGCCGGTGATGCGCGGCGGCGACGGCTCCGATGGAAACCTGGTCACCGCCTGCCGAAGCTGCAACACCCGCAAGGGATCGTTGCCGGCGTGGGCATTTCTAGCCGAAAGCGCCGCGGAGCGGGCGAACTTTCTCGCGCTCGCTACCGGTGTGTGGCCCCGGCTGCGGCGAGCGGTACGCGACGCGGCGCCGCGCTAGCGGCACCGAGCCCGCACGGTGGCGTCTCCCTTGCATACTCATCGACGACAGCGTCGGGCGCCCCGCCTCGGCGTCTGGAGCCGCATCAGGAAGGAGACCACGCTTGGCTCGACATCCCGCCGCACGGTTCGAGCATCTGCTCCACATCGGAAATCGTTTTTTGGAGGAGTTTCGCTCGGACCTGGACCGTGCGACGCTGGACGGGAGCGACACGCCGCCCCGGCTGCGAATGGTTCATGAGCGAGCGGGCCATGCCAGCCCGGAGTACCGCACTCTCAGCATCCCCGTCCCCGACGCGGCGAGTGGCGCCTCGCCGGAGCACCTTTCCGCGGTGATCGCCCATTACTCGCGCGGGCGCGCCCCCGACGCCCTGCTGCTCGCGATGGAGCTGGTAGGTCTCGGCGCCGCCGGCGAGCCGCAGCCGCTTCTGATTGCGGAAGCGCGCAGCCGCGACGGGGTGCGCCTCTTCTGGATGCAGTCGTACTCGGTGCGTGGTGGGCGGGCCGTCTGGGACGAGCCGGAGGAGGATGGGTGGCAGGACCCGGGAGAAGAAGAGATGATCCTCGACGAGTCGTTCGCCGTCGCGGCCCGATCCGGTTGACGCTAGGCGGCGGGGCGCCGGCCGGCCGGAGGACCGGGCGGGGCGCCGAAGCGCTGCTCCATCTCGTCCCACACCTCACCCAGCGCAAGCCCGCGAAGCTGGAAGAGCACCAGCAGGTGGAAGAGCAGATCGGCGATCTCGGCGCGCAGCTCCGCGTCGTCCTGGTTCTTGGCGGCGATCACCGTTTCGGTGCTTTCTTCGCCGATCTTCTTCAGCACCTTGTCGACCCCGCTCTCCAGCAGGTACGTGGTGTACGAGCCATGCGGCCGCACCCGGTCCCGCTCCGCGACGAGCACCGCGACCCGGAACAGGACGTGCCCCGCGTCCGGCGCGGGGGTCAACGCACCCTCGCCGCCGACGCGCCGGTGAAAGCAGCTCCCCTCCAGCGTGTGGCACGCCGGCCCCGTCTGGTGGACCCGGTACAGAACCGCGTCGGCGTCGCAGTCGACCCGCACCTCCGCGATCCGCTGGACGTGCCCGCTGCTCGCCCCTTTGGCCCACAGCTCGCCGCGCGAGCGGCTCCAGTAGTGGGCACGGCCGGAGGCGACGGTGCGGAGCAGCGCCTCGCGATTTGCCCAGGCGAGCATCAGCACCGCACCGCTCTCCACCTCCTGGGCGACGACGGGAACCAGCCCCCGCTCGTCGAACTTTACCTCTTCGATCCAATCCATGCACACCCGTCGTGGGAGACGCTGCTCGTGATCAATCTACCCGGCCGCTCCCGGCGCGGTCAACGCGGGGGGGCGGCGTGACGCGGCCCGCATGGGAGGGGCTCTCCGGGTGGCGCGACCGCTGGCGTCGAAGCGGCGAGCTGGTACTGCTGCTCGACTTCGACGGCACCCTGGCCCCCATCGTGGAGCGCCCCGAAGCGGCCGCGCTCCCTCCGGACA
>JALZKG010000337.1 GCA_030859365.1 Gemmatimonadota bacterium | reverse complement strand
GAGCTGGGCTGCGCCGCCGGCGGCGCGAGGACGGCCCCGCCCGGGAGTTGCGGCGCGCCCTGCGCCGTATCCGTGGCGGGGTTTAGACGGATTCCCCAGGCGGCCGCGAGATCGGGGTCCCCTCCCGCCTGGGTGGGGTCTCCGAGCACGAGCACGTGGTCCATCTCGCCCGGGTTGACCATGGGGCGGACCAGGTAACTGCGGCGCCATCCCCCTTCCTCGCTCTCCGCGCCCGCGATGGTGCCGATCGGGATGCCTCGCGGATACACCCCCCCACGTCCGGAGGTCAGCACCATGGTCCCCGAGTCCAGCTGAACGTGGAAGGCCGTACCGGTAAGGAGGAGCATCTCCTCTCCCTCGCGACCGCCGCGCCGCTCGACGATGCCGAAGGTGCTGCCATCGGCGGTCATCGCGCTCGCCCGGAAGTCCGGGTGCGTCCAGTCGATCCCGAGCGCCGAGCGTCCCTCGACGTTGCGCACCATCCCGACCAGACCCGACGAAGTCACGATCGGGTTGCCGGTGCGGATCCCGTCGCCGCTGCCGACGGTCAGCATGAACGCGCTCATGTACGCGGGGCCCTGCACCCGCACGACCTCCGCCGGAACAAACGAGTACGGCAGGCGCTGGCGCAGCCCGAGCAGGCCGCGGAGACGGCGGTTCTCCGTCTCCAGGCCGGCCTGCCCCACCAGAAAGGCGGCGAGGCTGTCACGCTCCGCCCGGAGCCCCGCGACGTTCTCGAAGCGGCCCGCGCGGTCGGTCGTCCCCCGCTGCAGAGCGAAAACCGGGCGCAGCACGGTTCCGCGGACGCCCTGCGCCAACAGGTCCTTGGTGGGATCCGGCAAAATCAGGAGGATCAGCGCCAGAGCGGCGAAGAACCCCGTCAGCGCCAGGTCGCGCCTGCGTCCACGCTCGTTCCCGCCTCTGAGATACGGCCGAAACGCGCTCAGGAGTTCAACACTCCCCTGTATTTTTCGAAGTCGTCGAGGACACGTCCCGCCCCGCGTACCACGCAGGTAAGCGGCTCCTCGTCCACGTGGATCGGCAGCCCGGTCTCCCGCGCGATCAGCGCGTCCAGCCCGCGGATCATGGCGCCGCCGCCGGTCATCACGATGCCCCGGTCCACGATGTCGGAGGCGAGTTCCGGCGGGGTGATCTCCAGCGCCCGCCGCACCGCCTCCACGATCGCCTGGATCGGCTCCTGGATGCATTCGCGAATCTCCTGCGAATGGACCTGCACCGTCTTGGGGATCCCCGAAACCAGGTCTCGTCCCTTGACGTCCATCTCCCGCTCCTCCCCGGTGCTGAAGGCGGAGCCGACCTGGATCTTGGTGGCTTCCGCGGTGGCCTCGCCGATCATCAGGTTGTAGTTCTTGCGCAGAAAGGTGACGATCGCCGCATCGATCTCGTCGCCGCCCACCCGGATCGAGGTGTCGCAGACGATCCCGGAAAGGGCGATCACCGCGATCTCCGTGGTGCCGCCGCCGATGTCGATGACCATGTTTCCGGTCGGGGTCTCGACCGGTAGGCCGACACCGATCGCAGCGGCCATCGGCTCGGCGACCATGTACACCTCCTTGGCGCCGGCGGCGGCCGCACTGGTGCGCACCGCCCGCCGCTCCAGCTCGGTGATGCCGGACGGCACGCCCACCACCAGCATCGGCTTCAGCTTCAGGAAGCGCTTAGATATCACCGTTTCCAGAAAGTAGCGGAGCATGATCTCGGTGACGTCGACGTCGGCGATCACCCCGTCCTTGAGCGGACGCACCGCCGTCACCCCTTCCGGGGTGCGCCCGAGCATCCGCTTCGCCTCCAGCCCGATCCCCTTGATCTTGTTGGTCGCCTTCTCCATCGCGACCACCGAAGGCTCGTTGAGGACGATCCCCTCTCCCTTGACGTAGACGAGCGTGTTCGCCGTCCCGAGATCCACCGCGATATCGTTGACGGGGAGGAAACCTCCGGGTCTTAGCCAGCGAAAGGCCATAGTGAGTTCCGAAACTCCCTTGCAGAAGGGGGCAGGCGCCCCGCGAGACAGAACGCGTAAAAAGAACCGCAAAACTGCGCAAACGCGCAAGCTACCGGCCACCACCGGCCGTCGCAAGCGAGCGGGGCGAGCACTGCGCCCGCGTCCCGCAGACGCCGTGCCGCCCCCGGGGTTAGCGACCGGTGGAGCCGAACCCTCCCCCGCCGCGCCCGCTGGGCTCCAGCGCCTCCGCCTCGACCAGCGCAGGAGTCAGGAAGCGGGCGAAGACCAGCTGGGCGATTCGCGTCCCGCGGGGAATGGACACCGGCTCGGCCCCGGAGTTCCAGAGCATGATCCGCAGCTC
>JALZKG010000315.1 GCA_030859365.1 Gemmatimonadota bacterium | reverse complement strand
CCGTAGACCGCCTCCATCCGGCTGCGCACGCTGTCCGGACTCACTCCCGGTGCGGCGTCCGGAGCGTCGCCGACGGAGACCACCTGGTCGTTCATCATCTCGATCCGCAAACCCGTACCCTCTCCCGCCGCGCTGCACCGGGTTCTCCGGACACTTCCCAGGGGGCGCAGCGAATCGCATTCGAGGGTGGCTCCCGTCGCCTGCGCGCGGCGTTCCACCTCCGGACGGCGAATGCCGAGCTCATACCCTGCCACCGAGTCCGTGCGGGCGTACTCCGGCGCTTCCGAAGCCCGCTGGCAGGCCCCCGCCGTGAGCACCAGCGCGAGCACCAGCACCGCACTCTGCAGCACCCGCCTCATAAGCCCCTTCGCAGCAGCCGGAGCAGAAAGAGGAGCACCAGCGCGCCGATAAAAGCGGTGAAGATCGTTCCGGCGAGACCCGCGAACGGGGTGCCGACACCGAGCTGTGCAAAGATCCATCCGCCGACAAACGCTCCGACGATGCCCACGATGATGTTGCCGACGAGCCCCACGCCACCCACGAGCAGCGAGGCGAGCACTCCGGCGATGAGGCCGACGATGACCCAGGTAAGGATATCCACGTGTGCTCCGGGTGGGGGAAGAGTGTCCGGCTGGCAATGGCGCAGAGCCGCGCAACTCGTGTGCCTGCTCCGGCGGACGCCTCCCGCTGGATGTCCCGGGCGATGGGAGTGGCGCTTCCACAGGTGACCACCAGGCATCCGGGAAGAAGAAGCAGGCTGAACAGCAGCAGGGCGCGGGTAAGGCGGCGCGTTTCCATCCTACACTCCTCTGGCTCTGGGCTGCGGGGTTCATGCTGCGGCACGGCGCGCCGCGCGAGCAACTTCCGAGCCGGGATGCGAAGCGCGCCACAAAAAAACAGGGCGGGGAATGAACCCGCCCTGCTCCTTCCGGTGCCCGACCCGGCGGCGGGCTCAGTACCGGTAGTGGTCCGGCTTGAAGGGTCCTTCCACGGGAACCCCCAGGTAGGCCGCCTGCCCCTCGGAGAGGCGGGTCAGCTTCACCCCCAACTTGTCCAGGTGCAACCGCGCCACCTTCTCGTCCAGCACCTTGGGGAGGGTGTACACCCGCCGCTCGTATGAGTCCGCCTTCCGGTGCAGCTCGATCTGGGCCATCACCTGGTTGGTGAAGCTCGCCGACATCACGAAGCTCGGGTGGCCGGTGGCGCACCCGAGGTTCAGCAGCCGCCCCTCGGCCAGGATCATCACGGAGTGCCCGTCGGGGAAGACGTACTCGTCGTACTGCGGCTTGATGTTGATCCGCCGGATGCCGCGCTTCCTCAGCCCGGCCATGTCGATCTCGTTGTCGAAGTGGCCGATGTTGCCGACGATCGCCTTGTCCTTCATCCGCGCCATGTCATCTACGGTGATGATGTCCTTGTTGCCGGTGGCGGTGATGAAGATGTCGGCGCTCTCCACCACCACCTCCAGCGTGGTGACCTGGTAGCCCTCCATCGCCGCCTGCAGCGCGTTGATCGGGTCGATCTCGGTGATCACAACCCGCGCGCCCTGACCCCGCAGCGCCTGCGCGCACCCCTTGCCGACGTCGCCGTACCCGAGCACCACCGCCACCTTGCCTGCGAGCATCACGTCGGAGGCGCGCAGAATGCCGTCGGTGAGCGAGTGCCGGCAGCCGTACAGGTTGTCGAACTTGCTCTTGGTGACCGAATCGTTGACGTTGATCGCCGGGAAGAGCAGGGTACCCGCTTCCATCATCTGGTAGAGGCGGTGCACCCCGGTGGTGGTCTCCTCCGAGACCCCGCGGATCCCCTCGGCGATCCGGATCCAGCGGCCGGGGTGCTCGGTGATGGTGCGGCGCAGCGTGTCGAGGATCACGCCCCACTCCTCCGGCTCCGTGTCCTCGTCGAACGCCGGGACGGCGCCGGCCCGCTCGTACTCGGCGCCGCGGTGCACCAGCAGGGTGGCGTCGCCGCCGTCGTCCAGGATCAGCGTGGGCCCGGCGCCGTCCGGCCAGAACAGCGCCTGCTCCGTGCACCACCAGTACTCCTCGAGCGTCTCCCCCTTCCAGGCGAAGACGGGGATCCCGCGTGGCTCCTCGGGAGTGCCGTCCCGCCCGACCGCCACGGCGGCGGCGGCGTGATCCTGCGTGCTGAAGATGTTGCAGCTCACCCAGCGCACGTCGGCGCCGAGGTCGGCCAGCGTCTCGATCAGCACCGCGGTCTGCACCGTCATGTGCAGCGAGCCCATGATGCGGGCGCCGGCGAGCGGCTGCTCTCCGGCGAACTCCTCCCGGAGCGCCATCAGCCCGGGCATCTCGTGCTCGGCCAGGCGGATCTCCTTGCGGCCGAACTCGGCGAGGGACAGGTCGGCGACCCGGAACGGGGGCCGTCCCGTCTCCTCGGCGGCGGCGAAGGGGTGCTGCGCTTCCAGCGTGGTGCTCATCGGGTTCTCCGTGATCGGGTTGAGGATACTACGAACGGTCCGCCCGGCGGGCCGAGGCGGCGAACAACAGCGGACCCCGCGCCTGGGGGTCCGCGGGAAGGACGCGGTGGTGGAAGCCGGTCCACCCTTCGGCAAGCCAGCCGGCGAGCCGCTCCGCCGCGAAGCCGAGCCAGAGGTGCCCCATCTCCTGCCGGTACTCCTCGCGCTCGTGCGGCGCGATGTCCACTACCAGCACGCGCCCGCCGGGGCGCAGCGTGCGCCGCACCTCGGCGAGCACGGCCTCCGGCTCCGCGACGTGGTGCAGCACCAGCGACAGCACAGCGGCGTCGAGCGTCGCGTCGGGGAGGGGAAGGCGGGCGAGGTCGCCCGGGACGATCTCCACGTTCGCGAAGCCATCCAGGCGGCCGCGGGCGGCGTGGAGCATGGC
>JALZKG010000292.1 GCA_030859365.1 Gemmatimonadota bacterium | reverse complement strand
GATCCGTGCCGCGTCCGGGGCGGGCGGGACCCCTTCGCCCGCGCTCACCTCCACCCGGTGCGTCACCCCTCGCCCCCCACCGCGCGGGCCACCGCCACCGCCGTCTGCTCCTCGGTGGGCTCCGGCGCGGCGACAACCGGGTAGTCGATCCGGTGGTGGAACATCCCCGTCAGGACGGTCGCGAGCTGCTCCCGGATGATCTGCAGGTCCCGCAGCGTCAGCGGGCACTCGTCGAGCTGCCCCGCAGCGATCTTGCCGTCCACGATGCGGTCGACCAGCTCGCGGAGACGCGCCGGCGTCGGGTCCGTGAGGACGTGCGCTGCCGATTCCACCGAGTCGGCGAGCATCAGCACCGCGGTTTCACACGACTGCGGCTTCGGACCCGAGTACGAGAAGTCCTGCGGGTTGATCGTCTCGCCCTCGTCCGCAGCCTGCCGTGCCCGCTCCAGAAAGAAGGAGATCTGCTGTGTGCCGTGATGCTCCGCGATAAAGGCGCGGACGATCGCCGGAAGGTGTGCCTCGTGCGCCAGGCGCAGCCCTTCGGGGACGTGGCTCCGCACGATGGCGGCGCTCATCGCGGGCTTCAGCTTGTCGTGGGGGTTGCGGCCCCGCGGCTGGTTCTCGATGAAGTACTGCGGCTTGCTCAGCTTGCCGACGTCGTGGTAGTAGGCGCCGACGCGGGCCAGGAGGATGTTCGCTCCAATCGCGCGGCACGACGCCTCCACCAGGTTCGCGACGTTGATGGTATGATGGAAGGTGCCGTTCGCCTCCCGCTGCAGGTGGCGCAGCAGGGGCCGGTTGGTGTCGGAAAGCTCCAGCAGCGTCTGGTCGGTGGTCACCCGCGCGAAGCTTTCCAACAGCGGAAGCACTCCGATCGTGACCAGCGACGAAAGCACCGCGTTCGCGACACCCCAACCGACGGAGCCCGCGATCTCCTCCCAGCCGCGGGAGCGGAGCAGGCCAAGCGTGAGGCCGGCGGCGGCGTACGCGGCGGAGATCACCACCACGAACATCCAGTTCTGCGAGCGGCGTTGCGCGGCGCGGACGCTGAACACCGCCGCCGCTCCGCCGAGCGCGGCGGTGAAGAGCACCGAAACCCCCAGAAAAGGTGTCTGCGCGCCGATCAGCAGCGACAGCATCAGGGCGAGCACCAGTGCGGTGCGCACGTCCCACAGCACCGCCGCCGCGAGCGCGGCAAAGGTGATGGGGATGAGCTCTGCCGGCCACTCCATCCGAGCGATGGTGGCGGCCATCGCCGCCACCACCAGGATCAGCCCCGCGACCAGGATGACGGAGCGCAGGTCGTCGTAGATGCGCCTCCGCGCCAGCCAGAACAGGACGCCGGCGATGGCGAGGAGGAGGGCGTTGAAGAGGACGGCCCCGACAGCGCGCGCCGCGGTACCCTGCTCGTCGGGGAGCCCCCCTCGTTCGGCCGCCGCGGCCTGGTACGCCTGCAGCCGCTCCGCCTCCGGCTCCCCGACCTGCTCCCGCTCCCCTACGATCTTTTCACCACGCAGCACCGTCGCCTGGATCGGATCCACCGCGGCACGGGCACGCGCACGGGCGGCCTCGGTCTCCGCCTCGTTGAGCCGCAGGCTGGGCTGGAACAGGCGGATCAGGACGAGCCTCGCGATCTCGGCCTGATCCGGCCCCAGCGAGTCGGCGATCGCGCGTGCGGCGATCCGGTGAAACTGCTCGGGGGTGATCAGCGAGTCGGCCGTAACCAGCCGTTCTCCGCCCGTGACCCCCCGTAGCTGTACCGCCGCCATCCCCTGGCGGGCGAAGGCGGCGGGAACGATGCCGAGCGGGACCACGCTTCGGATCGCCGCCTCCATGGACCGCTGCAGCTCGGCACGGCGCGCCGGATTGAGCAGAGACTCCAGCGCGGCGGGGCTCGGAACCACCCGGCTCCGCTCCAGCACCTGCCGCACGGCTTCCCGTTGCTCGTCCGGCTCGGCTTCCGCGGCAGCCGCAAGGGACGAATCCACGTCGGCGAAGAGGGAGCGCACCCCCGCAACCATGCTGTCGGGCGCTTCGGGGACGTAGTCGAGGAGCGGGGGGACGCCGCTCGCCGCCTGCGCCTGCTCCCGACGCAGCTCGTCGGGTGCTTTGGGGATCTGAAAGGTGAATTCGGCGACCACGTCGGCCGGGGCCACCACGCCGCGCTCCAGCACCGCGGTGTCGGAGACGCGGGCGGAGGGGAAGAGCAGAAAGACACCGGACGCCACCCCGATCAGCACCGCAATGCGCACCCCGTGGTGGAGAACCGCCGCCCATAGGCGCCGACCACGCCCGGGGTTGAGGGAGGGAGGTGCGGGGCGGAGCGGCCCCCTGCGATCGGCTCGTAGCGCGGTCATCCGGCGGGGGGAGCGGGTGCGGGCTCGTCGACGGCGGCGTACGCCTGGATGATGTCGCGCACCAGCCGGTGACGGATCACGTCGGCCGGTTGGAGGTAGACGAACGAGATCCCCTCGATGCCCCGCAGCACCCGCTCCACCTGGAGCAGTCCCGACTCTTCCCTGCGCGGCAGGTCGATCTGGGTCTTATCCCCGGTGATCACCGCCTTGGAATTCACCCCCAGGCGCGTCAGGAACATCTTCATCTGCGCGGCCGTGGCGTTCTGCGCTTCGTCCAGAATGACAAACGCGTCCTGCAGCGTGCGCCCCCGCATGTACGCCAGCGGCGCCACCTCGATGGCACGCGACTCCAGCGCTCGCCGCAGCCGGTCGGGCGGGACCATGTCGTCCAATCCGTCGTACAGCGGGCGCAGGTACGGGTCCACCTTTTCCTGCAGGTCTCCAGGGAGAAAGCCCAGGTTCTCCCCCGCCTCCACCGCGGGACGGGCGAGCACGATGCGTTTGACCCGCTTGCGGAACAGGGCATCGACCGCCGCGGCGACCGCCAGGTACGTCTTGCCGGTTCCCGCGGGACCGATCCCGATCACGATGTCGTGGGCATCGATGGCCTCCAGGTACTCCCGCTGCCCCTCGGTCTTCGGGGTGATCGCCTTCTTCACCCCCGGCACCACGATACGGCCGGCGTCCGCCATCCTCGCGGCCGCCCCCTCCCCTCCCCCGCGCACCGCCTCCACGAAGCGCACCACGTCATCGGTGGTGAAGGCAGTCCCCTGGCGCGCCATCTCGACCATGTGAAGGGCGGTGGGAGCGGCCCACTCGATGGCTTCGGCGTCGCCGGAAAGGACGAGCTGGTCGCCCCGGAGCACCACCCGGCACCCGCACAGGCGGGCGAGCTCCTGGAGGTGGGCGTCGTTGATCCCCGCCAGGAGGAGCGGGTCCACGCCCTCCGTGGAGATGCGCTGCTGTGTCAGGGAGGGTGCGGCCTCGCTCATGGGGCGTGCGTCGGGGTTTGCCGGTGTGTCCCACCGGCCGGAACGTTCAGGAAGCATCACTCCGTACGTGCAGCGCCCGCAGCTCTTCTTCTTCCACCGGCGCGGGCGCGCCCTCGAAGGC
>JALZKG010000281.1 GCA_030859365.1 Gemmatimonadota bacterium | reverse complement strand
CCTGCGTCCGCCCCACCCAGATTGCGTTGTTGGTGAGCAGCGTCTCCACCTCGTCCAGCGTCCGCGGGAAGGTGCGGATGAACTCCTCCAGCTTCGCGATCCACCCGGTCGGCAGGTCCGCCATCATCCCGCCGATGCGGGTGCTGGAGGTGGTGATCCGCGCCCCGGTGTAGTCCTCGTGGAGGTCGTAGATCCGTTCCCGCTCCTGAAAGGTATACAGGAAGACGGTGAACGCCCCCAGGTCGATCCCGGTGGTGCCGAGCCAGAGCAGATGAGAAAAGATCCGGTCCATCTCCATCAGGATCACCCGCACCACTTTGCACCGCTCCGTCACTTCGACCCCCATCAGCTTCTCGACCGCCATGGCATAGGCGCAGTTGTAGATCAGCGGCGCCAAGTAGTCCATGCGGTCGGTGAGCGGAACGATCTGGTTCCAGTCCCGGTACTCGCCGAGCTTCTCGAACGAGGAGTGGAGATAGCCGATGTGCGGGATGCAGCGGACGACCGTCTCACCGTCCAACTCCAGCACCAGGCGCAGCACCCCGTGCGTTGCGGGGTGCTGCGGCCCGATGTTGATGAGCATGTGCTCGCCGGCGACGTCACCGTCGATCTCCGGGAACGCCTCCCCCTCCACCGGAACGATCGGCGCGGAGACCAGCCCGCCGCCGCCCGCAAGCTCGGGGCTGCGCGTGACGTTGTAGACGACTCTGCGCGTCATCAGGGTCCTCCCACGCCGGGCATCGGGTTGGGGGCACCGGGGCCGCCTTCTTCGGACATCGGGTCGGGGAGCCGCTGGTTGAGCAGGTGGGCGATCTCCAGCTCCGCAGGGCTGTAGTGATCTTCGGTCTTCATCGAAAGCGCGCGCCGCGTCTGCTCCCCGCGAGAAAAGCGGCCGCGCAGCGGAAAATCTTTACGCAGGGGGTGGCCCTCTGCGTAGTTGTACGGCATCAGGATGCGGCGCAGGTCCGGGTGCCCATCGAAGACCACGCCGAACATGTCGAACACCTCGCGCTCCAGCCAGTCGGAAGCCCGCCAAAGGTGGTAGACCGAGGAAATCTGCAGGGCGTCGAGCGGCAGCTCCGCCTTGACTCGCAGCTGCCGCCTGTGCTCCATCGACCAGAGCTGATACACCACCTGGATGGGGCGCCCGCCGCCGTAGTCCACCGCCGTCAGGTCCGCCAGGTAGTCGTAGCGGTGCGCCGGATCGTCCCGGAGCCAGGCCAGCATCTCCCGGGCCTGCTCCGTTTCGACGTAGACGATGTGCTCGTCCCCCGCCACCAGTTCGTGGCGGAGCACCGCGTCGCCGAAGCGCTCCCGCAGGGCGTCGACGGAAGGGTGGGGCGGAAGCTCGGCCTGGAGCGCGGGCAGGCCGGCGAGCTCCTCCGCAGATGCCGCCGGACCGGAGTCGAGGCCCTCCAGCCCCTTGCGAAAGGCATCGTTGCTCATGGACTACGGCTGGCGGTCCGATGCGCGGACCACCGCGCCGGTCTGCACGATCCCGCCGGCGCGGTTCTGGTTGGTGGAGTTGCCGAAGGGACGGGTGATCGCGTCCACCACGTCCGGCGGGAGCACCGACTCGCCCGCGACGATCTCCTCGTCCGGGCGCCACTCGCCGTACGAGGTCGGGGCGGACTGGCGGATCTTCTCCTGGATCATCAGAATCCCGTAGATCAGCGCTTCCGGGCGCGGCGGGCACCCCGGCACGTACACGTCCACCGGGATGATGGTGTCGATCCCCTGCACCATGCTATACACGTCGAACACCCCGCCGCTCGAAGCGCAGGCGCCCATGGAAATGCTCCACTTCGGCTGCGGCATCTGCTGCCAGATCTGGCGCAGCACCGGCGCCATCTTGTACGACACGCGCCCCGCGCAGATCAGCAGGTCCGCCTGGCGGGGACTGAAGCTCATCCGCTCCATCCCGAAGCGGGCGAGGTCGAAGCGCGACGCAGCGGTCGCCATCATCTCGATGGCGCAGCAGGCGGTGCCGAAGGGCATGGGCCAGAGCGAGTTCTGCCGCGCCCAGTTGACTACCGAGTCCACCCGCGTGGTGAGAAAGCTCGGAGCGCCGCTGAAGACCCCGCCCTGCGGCGCGTCCTCCCCGCGCACCGCGTCGGCGCGATCGGCGGGGTGCGCGCCGGGACCGTGCGTCGGTTGCGGCAGCCTGTTCAGTCCCATTCGAGGGCTCCCTTCTTCCATTCGTAGATGAGGCCGACGGTCAGGATGAAGATGAAGATCCCGGCGGCGGCGAATCCTTCCCAGCCCAGCTCGCGCATGGCGACCGCCCAAGGTACCAGGAAAACCGTTTCCACGTCGAAGACGATGAACAGGATCGCGACCACGTAGAACTTGACGCTGAACCGCTCCCGCGTGCTGCCGAGCGGCGTCATCCCCGACTCGTAGGTGGTCGACTTGATCTCGGTGGCGGACCCCGGCGACAGCACCTTGGATAGCCCCACCATGAAAACGGCGTTGACCACCGAGATGGCCAGCAGGATCAGGAGGGGAAAGTAAGGCTGCAGCATCGCGATCCGTCGCGGGGCCAGGGGGTTTGTGAAATCGTTCACTTGTACACAGACCGCGGATTATAGTGCCGCTCCACGAGGGGTGTCAAGCTGAAAATCCCCGCTCCGACGAGGCTTGCCGCCCGGCAAGCCGACGGGTATGTTGAGCGGCCTTCCGACGGCCTCCTCCCGCGCCACCCGTTTCACCTCACCCGCCTCCCTTCCGATGAGCATCCGCCCCGACCACTGGATCCGCCGGATGGCCCTCGAGCACGGGATGATCGAGCCGTTCGAGGACCACCAGGTGCGCAGCGGCACCATCTCCTATGGGGTCAGCTCGTACGGCTACGACATGCGCGTGGCGGACGAGTTCAAGATCTTCACCAATGTCAACAACGCCATCGTCGACCCCAAGGCGTTCGACGACAGATCCTTTGTCCCGTTCGAGGGGCCGGTCTGCATCGTCCCGCCGAACTCGTTCGCCCTCGCCCGCTCGGTGGAGTACTTCCGCATCCCCCGTAGCGTGATCACCCTCTGCGTCGGCAAATCCACCTACGCGCGGTGCGGGATCATCACCAACGTCACCCCGTTCGAGCCGGAGTGGGAGGGCTTCGTCACCCTGGAGATCTCCAACACCACCCCGCTCCCGGCCCGAATCTATGCGGGCGAGGGGATCGCGCAGGTGATCTTTTTCGAGTCCGACGAGCCCTGCGACGTGTCCTACGCCGACCGCAAGGGCAAGTACCAGGGCCAGGTAGGCGTCACCCCACCGCGGCTCTGATCTTCGGTCGGTTCCTTCCCCCTCCCCCGCTCATGAGTGC
>JALZKG010000274.1 GCA_030859365.1 Gemmatimonadota bacterium | reverse complement strand
GTCGCGGAGCACGAGCGACACCACGTCGTGCCGGACGGCGAGCCCGGTCAAGGCCCGCTCGAAGGCGTCCCACCCGGCGCCGAAGCGGAAATCGGAGAAGAGGAAGACCACGGAGCGGGAGCGGAGCACGCGCGCCGCGTAGCGGACCGCGAGCGCGGCGTCGGTCCCCCGCCCCGCCGGGCGCAGGGCGAGCAGCTCGCGGAGGCAGCGGAGCACGTGGCGCCGCCCCTTCTTCGGGGGGATGAACAGCTCGATGCGGTCGCTGAAGACGAGCAGCCCCACGCGGTCGTTGTTGCGCACGGCGGAGAGGGCGAGCGTCGCGGCGACCTCGGCGAGCAGCTCCGATTTCCAGCGGCCGCGCGTCCCCCAGCGCTGCGAGCCCGACAGGTCCACCACGAGCAGGACGGCGAGCTCCCGTTCCTCGATGTACTTCTTGACATGGGGGCGGCCGGTGCGGGCTGAAACGTTCCAGTCGATGGTGCGGACGTCGTCGCCCGGCAGGTACTCGCGCACCTCCGCGAACTCCAGCCCGCTCCCCTTGAAGACGGAGTGGTACTCGCCGCTGAAGTGCGAGTTCACCAGCCGCCGGCTGCGCAGCTCCACCCGCCGCACCTGCCGGAGAAGCTCGGGGACGCCGAGCGGCGGGGGGTCCGGCACCGGCGCCATCTAGGGGACCGGGACCGCGGCCAGGACCCGGTCGACGATGGTATCCGTGGACACCTCCTCGGCCTCCGCCTCGTACGAGGTCACGATCCGGTGGCGGAGCACGTCGGGGGCGATCGCCTTCACGTCGTCCGGAATCACGTAGCCGCGCTCCCGGAGAAAGGCGTGGGCACGGGCGCAGATCGCCAGCGCGAGCGACGCGCGGGGGGAGGCGCCGTACTCGATCAGCGGCCTCAGCTCTCCCAGCCCGACGGAGTGCGGGTCCCGGGTCGCCCCGACGATGTCCAGGATGTAGTCGGCGATCCGCTCGTCCAGGTACAACCCGGCGATCTGCTCGCGCGCGGCGAGGATCTCCTCGGGGGTGGCGACGGGGGAGATCGCGATTTCGGCGCCGGACGCCATCCGCCGCAGCACCTCCTTTTCCTCCGCACGGCTCGGGTAGCCGACCCGCACCTTGAGCAGGAAGCGGTCGGTCTGGGCCTCGGGGAGCGGGTAGGTGCCGACCTGCTCGATGGGGTTCTGGGTGGCGAGCACCAGAAAGGGACGCGGCAGCGGAAAGGTCGTCCCCCCGATGGTGACCTGCCGCTCCTGCATGGCCTCCAGCAGCGCCGCCTGCACCTTCGCCGGGGCGCGGTTGATCTCGTCTGCGAGGACGATGTTGGCGAAGATGGGCCCCCGCCGCGGGGTGAACTCGCCGGTGCGGGCGTCCAGGATGGTGGTCCCGACCACGTCGGCGGGGAGCAGGTCCGGGGTGAACTGGATGCGCGAAAAGGAGGTGGAGACGGCCTCGGCGAGGGTGCGCACCGTCAGCGTCTTCGCCAGGCCGGGGAGCCCCTCGAAGAGCACGTGCCCTCCGGTGAAGAGGCCGATCAGCAGGCGCTCGACCATCGCCTCCTGTCCGACGATCCGGCGGCCGACCTCGGCGGCGATGCGGCGGGCCAGCTCCGGGGAGACGGCGCGGGGGGGTTGGTTCATCGGACGCTCATCGTTTGATCCGTTCGCCGCCGTCCTCGTGGCGGAAGATCCACGCCGCCAGAGCACCGGGGCGGATGCGGCCGGTGCGCTCCCACGGCTCCGCGTCCCACCGGGAGCCGCCCTCGGCGCCCGCCCGGCCGTCGCGCTCCGCCAGCACCGCGTGTAGGCGCTCCCGCCACCGGCGCCAGTTCTCCGGCCGCAGATCCACCCAGCCGCGCTCGGCGAGGCGGCCGGCGTCCCAGCGCTCGCCGGCATCCGGCCGTACCTTGACCTCGGCGCCGCGGAGGACCCGCTCCCCGTCCGGAAGCAGGATCGGAAGGCCGATGGAAAGGATCCGCGTGCGCAGGTCCGCGTCGTCTTCCACCAGCGCGGTGGCGGCGCGCGCCGTCGCTTCCGGCTCCAGCGAGGCGGCGCGGGCCAGGTCGCCGTCGGAGAGCCGGTCCAGGATTGCCCCCTCGAAGAGCAGCTTGGAGAGACGGGGCGGACCGAGCATCTCGTACGCGACGCTGCGCACCCCGGCGTCCGTCTCGAGCGCCTCCATGTGGGCGAGCGCCGACTGGCGGAGCACCCCCGCGCGGTAGGTGGGACCCGAACAGGCCGCGTCCAGCGCCCCGACCACGTCACGGCCGGTGGGGCGGCCGGTGATCTCCCGCACGGCGTCGCGGGCGATCTCCTCCGGCGTGATGAACTCCATCAGCCCCAACGCGGTCAGCGCCTCGAACTCGTCCGCCGAAAAGAGACCGTTCTCGCCAGCGTCCAGATAAACGCCGTGCAGCGGCTCCCCCGTCTCCCGCCAGCCGCGGTCGTCCCCCATCTCCGCGAGCGCCAGCGGACCGGCCGCGTCGCAGCGGCGGATGGGCCGGCCGCCCCGCACCACCTCGCCGTGCGCGATCCGCTTCCAGGAGATCGCCGCGGTCGGCTTGATCTCCTTGACCGCCGGACCCCCGGGGGTGCGCGCCATCAAAAACAGGAGCAGCGTGTGCGCCCCGGCGAGCGAGGACTTGGCGAGAAGCATCCGCGACGGTCGCTCCTCGGAGTGGGTGAAGGGGATGTTCAGCCCCATCCCCCCCGTTCCCGCGGTGCCGATCTTGAGGTACGACGCCGTGCCCGCGCGCCGCATCGCCTCGCCCATCAGCTGCACGTGCCGGATCAGCTGCGGCAGGTACAGGGTGGCGAGATGCGCTTCCAAGTCGTCCACGTCCGCCGTCCCCGCCCGGGTGCGCTCCAACAGCCGGTTCACCCCGGCGTACACGTTCTGATACGCGAACACGGTCGCGGTGTTGATGCAGTCGACCACGATGCCGGGGCGGTGCTCCAGAAGCATCCGCCCCAGGGTGGACCGCTCGACGGCGTCCGCGTCTCCCGGGCCGTACAGATCATCGAGCACCTCCCGGCGCGCCTCCGGGTCCGCCAGGATCTCCGCCCGGCGCCGGTCCTTGAGCGTATGCGGCATGAAGATGTCGCCCCACTCCGCGGCGAAGCGGGTCGCCTCCGCCCCCGGCGACCCGCGAAGCTCTCCGAGCGCGGCCTCGGTTTCGCCGCGCAGCAGCCCCGAAACCACCAGCAGCTCGGGCCCGTGCGCCAGCAGCTCGCGCGCGATGGCCATGCCGACCAGACCGGAGCCTCCCAGAACCACGATACGGGAACCGCGAATGTCCATACGGAGCGGAGCGAAGGAAAGGGTGGATCAGCGGCGGGGCCGGAGCGACGCGACCTCGGCGTCGCCGAGCACTCGCCAGCGCCCGGAGGGGAGCTCGCCCAGGTTGACGGGTCCGAAGCGGAGCCGGCGCAGCCGCACCACGGGGTGGCCGACCGCTTCCAGCATCCGGCGTACCTCCCGCTTCTTCCCCTCCGCGAGCACGAGGCGGATGCGAAACACGTCGTCGTCCACCTGGTGGAGCCGATCGACCGAGACGGCACTCGCCACCCCGTCCTCCAGCTCCACCCCCCGCGTCAGCTGGTGCAGGATCGAGGAGTGGGGACGGCCCCGGACGTCCGCCTCGTACTCCTTGGTGGTGCCGAAGGAGGGATGGAGGAGCTGGTGGGCGAGCGCGCCGTCGTTGGAAAGGAGGAGCAGCCCTTCGCTGTCGCGGTCCAGCCGCCCCACGTGGAAGAGCGAGGCGAAGTTCGGCGGGAGCAGCTCGTAAACGGTCTTGCGGTCGAAGGGATCGTCGCGGGTGGAGACGTAGCCGCGCGGCTTGTGCAGCGCCACCCAGAGCGTTTCTGCCAGCTGAACGGCCTCGCCGTCCATCTCCACCCGGTCGCGCCCCGGCGTCACCTGGGTGCCGGGCACGGTGACGGTGCTCCCGTTGACCGAAACGCGCCCCTGCGCGATCAGCTCCTCGCTGGCGCGGCGGGAGGCCACGCCGGCGCGGGCGAGGTACACCTGCAGACGGATCGGGCGCCCCCCTTCGGGACGCTGCGGGCTACGCGGCATCGCGCGATTCCTCGGCGGTTCGGGGGGCGAGCAGAACGGCCAGTTCGTCGGGGCGCGGCAGGTCGGCGAGCGAGCGGAAGCCGAAGTGGCGCAGGAAGAAGGGGGTCGTTCCGTAGAGCAGCGGCCGCCCGAGCCCTTCGCCCCGGGCGGCCACCTCGATCAGGCCGCGCTCCTGCAG
>JALZKG010000246.1 GCA_030859365.1 Gemmatimonadota bacterium | reverse complement strand
CTGGTCGCTCATCCGTCCTGCCATTGCTTCGAAGTACGTCCCATCGATCCGGCGGGACAACGCACGTGGCGTGCAACTCTCTCGCGCGGGCTCATGGACGCAGCCCCAGCAGCGCGCCCGGCGCGGCGAAGAGCGAGGCGACGCTCTGCTGAGCAGCGTTCAGTACCGGCGCCGGGTAGAAGAACAGGAGGAGCACCGCCACTCCGGCAGCCGCGATCGCCGCGCCCGCCGGAAAGGCGAGCGGCGTGGGCGCGGCGCGGTCGGCGGGCGCCGGCTGCATGTACATTACCACGATCACCCGCAGATAATAGAAGTACGAGACCAGCGACGCCAGCACCAGAATCACCGCCAGATTCTGCTGCCCGGCCGACACCGCCGCACGAAGGATGTAGAGCTTGCCGATAAAGCCGCCGGTGAGCGGAAAGCCGGCGAGCGAGAGCAGAAAGACGCTGAACGCCACACCGATCAGCGGCCGCTCCCAGCCAAGACCGGCGTAGTCCTCCAGCGCCACCCGCTCCCGGTCTCCCCGCGCATTCGCGATCACGATCCCGAAGGCCCCTGCCGTCATCAGGGTGTAGACCAGCAGGTAGAACAGAAACGCCGCACCCCCCAGCGCACTGGCGGAGAGCAGCGCCACCAGCAGGTAGCCGGCGTGCGCGATGGAGGAGTACGCCAGCATGCGCTTCACGCTTCCCTGCGTCAGCGCGATCAGGTTGGCGCCCACCATGGTCAGCGCGGCGAGCCACCAGAGGATCTCGACCCACTCGGCGTGGGCACCCGCGAGCGCGACGGCGAAGACCCGGATGAACGCCGCGAACGCCGCCGTCTTCACACCGGTGGCCATCAGAGCGGTGACGGGGGTGGGCGCGCCGTCGTACGCGTCCGGCGTCCAGACGTGAAAGGGGACCGCCGCCACCTTGAAGGCGAAGCCGACCAGCGTCAGGGCCACGCCCGCGAGAAAGAGCGGCGTCGCCGACAGCTGCCCCCCCGCCGCGGCACCGGCGATCACCCCCAGGTTGGTGGATCCGGTGCTCCCGAAAAGGAGGGCGATCCCGTACAGAAAGAAACCGCTGGAAAAGGCGCCGAGCAGAAAGTACTTGAGGGCCGCCTCCGCGGAGCGCGGGTCCCGCCGGTCGAACCCGACCAGCACGTAGATCGAGACCGACATCAACTCCAGGGCGATGAAGATCAGGATCAGATCGCGCGCACTCGCCATCACCATCATCCCCACGGCGGCGAAGAGCACGAGCACGAAAAATTCGCCCTTGTTGAGGCCCCGCCGGTCGAGGTAGCCGAAGGAGATCAGGATGGCGAATGCCGCAGCGAGGAGGATGATGAAGTTGGCAAAAACCCGGAACGAGTCGACCGCGATCATTCCGGCGGTACCCGTTTCCGTCACCCGCAGCAGCCAGCCGTTGGCCACCGCGGCCGCCGCGAGCCCCGCGAGCGACAGCCAGGCGATCTCCGGGCGCGACGGCTCGGATCGATTCCCCTTCTGAAAGACATCCAGCAGCAGCACGAACATCGCCGCCAGCGACAGGACGATCTCCGGGAGCAGCGCCCAGAAGTAGTCCGCCTGCGAAACAAAGGTCAGGTTCATCGAGGCGCGGGCCGCTTACGGAGCGATGGAGGGGGCCGCCGCTACCGCCGGCCCTGAGGGGAGCGGCTCAGCCACGAGCCGAGCGTTCTGCACCTGCTCGATGACCCGCAGCGCCGCGGGCTGCATCCGGTCGAGGAGCGGCCGCGGATACACACCGATCCAGAGGATCAGCACCACCAGCGGCATCAGCAGCGCGATCTCGCGCCCATTCAGATCCGGCACCGAGCGGTTGCCCGGGTTGGAAAGCGCGTTGAAGAGCAGGCGCTGCACCATGGGGAGCATGTAGAATGCGGCGAAGACAACCCCGGTGGTGGCGATCAGCGCCGCGAACGGATGCGACCGGAAGGTGCCGAGGAGCACAAGGAACTCGGATACGAAGCCGCTCGTTCCGGGTAGCCCGATGGACGCCATCGCGGCGAAGACCAGCATCCCCGCGAAGACCGGCAGCGTCGCCGCCAGCCCGCCGAAGTCGGCGATCTCGTACGAGTGGCGACGCTCGTACAGCATCCCCAGCAGAAAAAAGAGCATGGGGGTGGAGAGCCCGTGGCCGATCATCACCAGCAGCGCCCCCTGCATCCCCTGCAGGTTGAAGGCGAAGATGCCGAGGATCACGAAGCCGAGGTGGGCCACCGAGGTATACGCCACCAGCCGCTTCGCGTTCGGCTGCACCGCAGCCACCAGCGCCCCGTAGATGATTCCGACCACGCCGAGGACCAGCGCCAGCGACACCACGAAGCGGCTCCCGGCGGCGACGGGGAAGAGCGGCACTCCGAAGCGGAGAAAACCGTACGTCCCCATCTTCAGCAACACCCCGGCCAGTACCACCGATCCCGCGGTGGGTGCCTGCACGTGGGCGTGCGGAAGCCAGGTGTGGAAGGGGAAGATCGGTACCTTGATCGCGAACGCCAGCGCGAAGGCAGCGAATAGCCAGCCCTGCTCGCCCGGGGTGAGCGGGAGCGCGAGAAAGTCCCAGTACGAGAAGGTGGAGACGCCGCCGGTCAGCGTCTGCGCCCGGATGTACAGGTAGACGATCGCCACCAGCATCAGCAACGAGCCGACCGCCGTGTACAGAAAGAACTTGATCGCGGCGTAGATCCGCTCCTTCCCTCCCCAGATCCCGATCAGAAAGTACATCGGGATGAGGACCGCCTCCCAGAAAACGTAGAACAGAAAGAGGTCGAGCGACACGAACACCCCCACCACCCCGCCCGTGAGCACGAGCAGCATGGCGTAGAACATCCGCTCCCGGTCGCGGATGTACGTCCACGACCCGAGGATCATCAGCGGGAGGAGGAGCGTGGTGAGCAGCACCATGAAGAGAGAGATCCCGTCCAGCCCCAGCCGCAGCCCGATCCCCCATTCGGCGATCCAGGGTACGTCCAGGCAGTTCTGCATCGGGACCTCGGCACCCCCGCCGGCCATGGCGCGGATCACCCCCGCCTGCGCGCAGCTCGCCGCGGGATCGAAGCTCCAGAAGAGCGGGATGGAGACCAGCAGCTCGACGAGCCCGACCCCGAGCGCCACCTGCTTCGCCGAGCGCTCCCCCGCGAGCGCCACCGCGACGGCGCCGAGCAGCGGGAAGACGATCAGGAAGACGAGGATCCAGTGAGTGCCGTAAAAGAATTCCATGCGTCCGCCGCCGTCAGAAAGCCACGAATGAGCCGAGCACCACCAGCACTCCGACCACGATCACGAACGCATAGGTGTTCAGTTGCCCCGTCTGCGTCCGCCCGGCGAAGAGGCCCACCCCCTGCGCGGTGCGGCCGAAGCCGTCCACCACCCGGTCGATCACGGCGCGGTCGAACCAGCGGTAGAAGATGCCGGAGAGCGCGACCAGCGGCCGCACGACGGCGCGGTCGTAGATCTCGTCCACGTACCACTTGTCGTGCAGCACGCGCCCGAAGCCGCGCTCGCGGGGTGCCTCGGCGGCGGTGGGGAGCGCGGCCGGACGTAGCGTCGCCCAGGCGAGCGCCAGACCTCCGAGGCCGATACCGATGGCGAGCAGAATCGGCCAGGCGGCGTGGTGCGGCTCGGTGATGTCGCCCAGGTTGGCGCGGATCACCTCTCCGGCGCCGGCCACGGTCGGCTCCAGCCAGTGGTGCAGCGCCAGCTCGCCCCCCCACACCCCCGCGAGCGGCGTGAACCAGCTCACCACCGGGATGTGCGAGTCGATGTTGCTCCACCCGCCCACCGTGGACAGGATCGCGAGCACCACGAGCGGCACCGTCATGGTAGGGCCGGCCTCGTGCATGTGCGAGCGCTCCCCGTCGCCCGTGCGGGTGGGGCCGAAGAAGGTGTAGATCATCATCCGCCCCATGTAGAAGGCGGTCATGAAGGCGGTGATGGTCAGCGTCCCGCCGATGAAGCCCATCCAGGTGGCGCCGCTCAGACCGAAGAGGGAAGCCTGGGAGAGCGGCGACTCCCCGGCGGCTCCGATCCACGCCGCGCCGATGATCTCGTCCTTGGAAAAGAAGCCGGCGAACGGAGGCAACCCCGCGATGGCGAGCGTCGCGATGCCCATGGTCGCGAAGGTGACCGGCAGGTAGCGGCGCAGGCCGCCCATGTTGCGCATGTCCTGCGGGTCGGCGTGCGAATGGGTGGCGTGCAGCGCGTGATGCATCGCGTGGATCACCGCGCCCGAGCCGAGGAAGAGGCAGGCTTTGAAGAAGGCGTGCGTCATCAGGTGGAATACGCCGGCGACGTACGCGCCCATGCCCACCGCCGCGAACATGAAGCCGAGCTGTGACACGGTGGAGTACGCCAGCACCTTCTTGATGTCCCACTGCTTCAGTGCGATGCTCGCCGCGAAGATCGCGGTGAGCGCCCCGATCAGCGCCACCACGAGCCCCGCCACGGGGGCCATGGTGAACAGCACCGAGGAGCGCACGACCATGTACACCCCCGCCGTCACCATCGTCGCAGCGTGGATCAGCGCGGACACGGGCGTCGGGCCCGCCATGGCGTCCGGAAGCCAGACGTAGAGCGGGATCTGCGCGCTCTTCCCCGCCGCTCCCAGGAAGAGGAAGAGCGCGATCGCAGTCACCGTCGCGCCACCGAAAGCGAGCTGCTCCGGAGCGGCGGCGAACACCTCGGTGAAGGTCAGCGTTCCCAGGTTCGCGAAGATGAGGAACATGGCGATCATGAAGCCAAAGTCGCCCACCCGGTTCACGATGAAAGCCTTCTTCCCGGCGTCTGCGTTCGCCCGCTCCCTGAACCAGAAGCCGATCAGCAGGTACGAGCAGAGTCCCACCCCCTCCCACCCGACGAACATCACCGGGAAGGAGGAGCCCAGCACCAGCAGCAGCATGAAGAAGATGAACAGGTTCAGGTACGCCATGTAGCGAGCGTATCCCGGGTCCTCCCGCATGTAGCCGACCGAGAAGATGTGGATCAGCGACCCCACTCCCGTGATGATAAGCGTCATCAGGATGGAGAGCGGGTCGAGCTGCAGCGCCGCGTCCACCTGGAGGTCTCCGACCGGCATCCAGCTCCAGAGCGTCTGGATCGCCGGCTCGTGCAGATCCGCGCCACGCATCTGCCAGAAGGTGACGAGGGCGAGCACGAAGGAGGCGAGGAGCACCCCCGTCGCCACCAAGGACGGGAGCGTCGCCGCCAGTCCGCGTGTAGGAGCGTGCGGCTCCGGGTCGGCGGCGGGGTGCGTGCTCCCGGCGTGCGCCTCCCCCTCCTGCTCGCTCGCCTCGTCGCCGTGATGCGCTCCGGAGACCAGCGGTGGAAGGGCACGCCGCGCCGAGATCAGCGACAGCGCGCCGTTGACGAGAAAGCCGAGCAGCGGGAGTAGGACGATCCAGCCGAGCAGCGCCGGCTCCGCGGCGTGCGCGGAGCCGCCCGCCACCGCCGCAGCGCCTGCTTGTTGGAGAAGGAGCATCGACGGGCTCTACCAGCGGAGCAGGCTGAAGTTTTTGATGTCCACCGTTTCCGCGTGGCGGAAGACGGAAAGGACGATGGCGAGTCCGACGGCGGCCTCCGCGGCGGCGACGGCGATCACGAAGAAGACGAACACCTGCCCCTGGATTCCCGCATAGGGCGAGAGGCCGACAAAGGCGAGGTTCACCGCGTTCAGCATCAGCTCGATGCACATGAACAAGACGATGGCGTTGCGCCGCACCAGCACCCCGGCCACGCCGATGGTGAAGAGGATCGCGCTGAGCGCGAGCGGCCAGGAGGCGGAAAGCATCATACCCTGCGCTTGGCGAGGGCCACCGCGCCGACGACGGCGACCAGCAGAAGAAGCCCGGTGACCTGAAGGTGAATCATGTAGTCCTGGTAGAGCGGGATTCCGATGGCGTTGATCGCCCCCCGCTCCGCGAGCTGCGCGCGCATCGCCGCCGGTCCCGCGGCGCGCCCCAACGGCGTCGGCGTCCCGCCGGAGAACATCCGGGCGAGCAGCGCCAGCAGCACCAGCGAGCTTCCCGCCGCAAGCGTCTTCCACACATGGCCGCGGATGTCCGGTTCGTAGTCGTTCCCGAGGTTGAGGAGCATGATCACGAATAGGAAGAGCACCATGATCGCGCCGGCGTACACCAGGATCTGGATGACTCCGATGAAGAAGGCCCCGAGCAGGGTATAGATCGCGGCGAGCGCGAAGAAGGTCCCGATCAGCCAGACCGCGCTCGAGACCGGGTTCTCGCGGGTGACCACCATCAGCGCCGACAGGATGGCCGCGGCGGCGAAGAAGAGGAAGAGGCCTTGGGTGATCATGGACGTGGGAAGAGGGGACGGGGGCCGATCACAGGAGCGGGGCGATCACTCGCCGAGAGGATCCGCGGGGTCCCACAGCTGCGTCACCGGGTGCTCCTGCTGCATCAGCCGGTCGAGGTCGTAGACGAAGTTCTCCCGGCTGTACTCCCCGTTCTCGTAGTGCTGCCCCACGTGGATCGCCTCCACCGGGCACACCTCCTGGCACATCCCGCAGAAGATGCAGCGAAACTCGTCGATCTCGTATACGATGGGGTAGCGGTTCCCCTGGTCGTCCTCGCCCGGGATCAGCTTGATGCAGTTCGCGGGACAGACGGTGGGGCAGAGTCCGCACGCCACGCACTTGGCGCGCCCATCCTCGTGCCGCTCCATCACGTGCGTTCCACGCCAGCGCGGGCTGAGAACCTTTTTTTCGTCGGGGTACTGCAGGG
>JALZKG010000237.1 GCA_030859365.1 Gemmatimonadota bacterium | reverse complement strand
ACCTTCGGCAACGCCGCCGAACTCATCATCGCGCTGATGGCGCTTTCCAAAGGCTTGACCGGCGTCGTCAAAGCGTCCATCACCGGCTCCATCATCGGCAACATTCTCCTGGTGTTCGGGCTGGCGGCGCTGGTGGGGGGCTTTCGCTTCGAGTCGCAGAAGTTCAACCGGACGGCCGCGGCGATGGGGGGGACGCTGCTGGTGCTGAGCGCGGTGGGGCTGGTGGTGCCGGCCATCTTCCATCAACTCGTCGGGGAAGGGGCGGCCGGCACGGAGCTGAACCTGAGCCTGGAGATCGCGGTGGTGCTGATGGCCACCTACCTGCTCAGCCTGGTGTTCACCCTGCGCACGCACCGCCACCTGTACATGGGCGATGCGGGGCACGGTGCGCACGCCGCGGAGGGGCATACGCCCGTCCCCTTCGCGCGCTCGCTGGGGCTGCTGCTTGCCGCGACCGCCGGGGTGGCGGTGATGGCGGAGCTTCTGGTGGGAGCCGCGGAGGTCACCGCGGAGGCGTTCGGGTGGAGCGAGGTGTTCGTGGGGGTGATCGTGGTCGCCATCATCGGCAACGCGGCGGAGCACTCCACCGCCATCCTCATGGCGGCAAAGAACCGGATGGACGCGGCGGTGAACATCGCGGTGGGGTCCTCCATCCAGGTGGCGCTCTTCGTGGCGCCGTTGCTCGTGTTCCTGAGCTATGCGGTGGGACCCCGGCCGATGGATCTGCTCTTCACGCCCTTCGAGGTGCTCGCCGTCGCGCTGTCGGTGGGGATCATGGCGCTGATCACCCAGGACGGCGAGTCGCACTGGATGGAGGGGGTGCAGCTGCTGGCGGTCTACGTGATCCTGGGGATCGCGTTCTTTTTCCTGCCGGTGTAGCAGCCCCCCGGGGGTGCAACGGCGGCGCGGGAGTGTTATGCTGGAGATCCCCCCCTTCGCACCGCAGCGCCCGACCGAGGAGGAAGCCATGCAGGCAGCAGCGCCCGGCACCTTCGCCACCCGCATCCGCGGCCGCCTCGCCGAGCTGCACGCGGAGCAGTCCGAACTGGCCGAGCTGGAGGAGAGCTGGGCCCAGGGGCTGGCCTCGCACCTCGCCGAGCTGCTCTTTTCGCTCGGCGACGGGGACCGCCTGCTCCTCGGCTTTGCCTTCCCGGTGGTGCAGACCCCGCCGGACTGCCCCTGGGGCCAGGCGCGGTTCGCCTACGCCAGCGAGGGGAGCCTGCGCCCCGGTTCCGAGGGCGGGTGGGTGTACGAGCGGATCGTGCTGGACGAGCGTGGCGGGATCCGCATCGTCCGCTGCGCACCCGGCCGGGAGGACCCGGAGGCGTGGGAGGGGATGCGGGGTTGGCCCACCGCGGGCGACGCCGAAGCATTCTTCCCGGAGGAGGTGTTCGGCTGCCTGCGGGGGATCATGTCCCGGATCGTCGCCCGGGTCGATGAGCTGCGCCGCGAGGGGGAGGCGCGCCGCGCCGGGCTGGACACGCTGCCGGAGCTGGTGCGGGAGTTCAGCGCTGCCTGCGGAACAGGGCGCGCCGGGGGCGCTGAAACTTGAGCCCCCGCGGCGCCGTACGGGGTAACGGGCCGCCGGACCGCGGGGCCCGGAACCCGAGCCGCAGGAGAAGTCCCATGTACTTCACCACCACCGTCAAGCTGGTGCTCCAGGAAGCCCCTTCGGAGGGGATCCCCGGCGTCCGGCTCTGCCTGTACGACCGCGACCGCATCACCCGCGACGATCTGCTGGGGAGCGAGACCACCGACGACAACGGCGAAGCGTGCTTCCGCTTCGACTCCGACCGGTTCGTTGACCTGGACGATCGGCTGGGCGGCGTATTCCCCGAGCTCTACGTCGCCGTCTGCGACGAGCGCGACGAGAAGGTGTTCGACACCCGCTCCGACTGCACGCACAACAGCGCTCCGCGCCACATGACCGTCTGCGTCCCGCGCATGGTGGCCGAGGAGCACGGGCTGCTGGTGGGCGCGCAGACCTGACGCGGCACCCGCGGGGGATTGCGGCGGCGGCGAGCCCGCGCTAACGATACGGACCCGTCGCCCGTCCCCTACTTCCACACCTCCATGTCCTTCCGCCTCGCCGGCGCCGCGCTCCTGCTGTGCGCGACGCTGGCCCACGCCCAGCAGCCCCTCCCCGGCTACTCGCCCGAAGCCGCCGCCCGCCAGCGCCGGCTGGAGGCGTCCGCCATCGCGCGCCCCTCTCCCGACAGCGCCGCGGCCCACTCCCGCTTCCTCGCCGCCGAGCCGCACGTGGCCGGCACGCCCGGTCAGGCGCGCACCCGCGACTACGTAATCGAGCAGATGCGGCGCTGGGGATTGCGGACCGAGGTGCGCACCTACCGGGTGTGGCTGCCGCACGCCACCTCGGCGCGGGTGTGGGGCGTGTCACCGGAGCCGCGGGAGCTGGCGCTCGCGGAGCCGCCGCTCCCGGAGGACCCCACCTCGCGCCTCCCGCAGTATCCCACGGTGAACGGCTACAGCGCCGCCGGCGACGTGTCGGCGGAGGTGGTGTACGTCAACTATGGTTTGATCGAGGACTACGCCCGTCTCGATTCGCTCGGCGTATCGGTGCGTGGCAAGATCGCCCTCGCGCGCTACGGCCGCTCCTTTCGCGGGATCAAGGCTCGCGAGGCGGAGCGGGCCGGCGCGGTGGGGCTGCTGATGTTCAGCGATCCGCAGGACGACGGCTACGTGCGCGGCGACCTCTTCCCGGAAGGTCCCATGCGCCCCCTGCAGGGCGTGCAGCGGGGGAGCGTGATGAACGGCGTCGGCGACCCCAGCACCCCGGACGGCCCCAGCACCCGCGGCGCGCGCCGCCTCGCGCCGGAAGCGATGGAGCTGCCGCGCATTCCCGTGGTCCCGATCTCCGCCGCCAACGCCGCCGAGCTGCTCCGCGACCTGCGCGGGACGGACATCCCGCAGGCGTGGCAGGGCGGCCTCCCCTTCCGCTATCACCTGGGTCCCGGTCCCGTCGTCGCGCGCCTGGCGGTCGAGACCGACGCCGCGACGAACGGATACAAGGAGATCTGGAACACGCTGGGGACCATCCGCGGCTCGGAGCGGCCGGACGAAATCATCGTCATCGGCGCCCATCGCGACGCGTGGGGACCGGGCGCCGCGGACAACGTGAGCGGCACGGTGAGCGTGCTGGAGGCGGCGCGCGCGGTGGCGGAGGAGATGCGGCGCGGCAACCGGCCGAAGCGTACCCTGGTCTTCGCCACCTGGGACGCCGAGGAGTGGGGGTTGATCGGCTCCACCGAGCACGTGGAGCAGGACCGGCGCCGACTGGAGCGCGGCGGCGTCGCCTACCTGAACCAGGACGTAGCGGCGCAGGGGCCGGCGTTCGGCGGCGGCGGGTCCCCGTCGCTGCGCGCGACTCTGCGCGACGTCGCGCGGGGAGTGGACAACCCGGACGGCGGCGGGAGCGTGTACG
>JALZKG010000231.1 GCA_030859365.1 Gemmatimonadota bacterium | reverse complement strand
ACCTGAAGTACGGCGTCACCTCCAACCTCCTGCTGGACGCGACGCTGAACCCGGACTTCTCGCAGGTCGAGGCGGACGCGGGGCAGATCAGCGTGAACGAGCGCTTCGCCCTCTTCTTCCCGGAACGGCGCCCGTTCTTTCTGGAGGGAGCGGCGCTGTTCACGACCCCCGAGCCGCTGGTGTACACGCGCACCATCGTGTCGCCCGTCGGCGGGGCGAAGCTGACCGGGCGGGCGGGCGGGCTGAACCTGGGCTTCCTTGGCGCCGTGGACGACGCTCCGCTGAGCGGAGGCGTCCTTTCGTTCGCGCCCAGCCCGGCGCGGGCGACCTTCGGCATCGCCCGGGTGCAGCGCGACGTGGGCGCGGGATCGACGGTGGGGCTGGTCGCGACGGACAGGGAAGCGGGGGACGAGTGGAACCGGGTGGCGGGGGTCGACGGCCGGATCCGCTTCGGCGGGGTGTACAGCTGGATCTTCCAGGGGGCGGGGAGCTGGACGCGCGCCTGGACGCCCACAGCGGGGGCGCTCGACAGCGCGCAGGTGGGTGGCCGACAGGTCGCGGTGGCGCCGGAAACGCTCGCCGGCCACCTGGTGCACACCGCCTTCGACCGCAGCGGCCGCGGGTGGGGCTTTCTGCTGCAGGCAAAGGACATCCCGCACGACTTCCGCGCCGAAAGCGGCTTCGTCCGCCGCGTGGGGGTGACCGACTTCTTCGCGGTGAACCGGCTGAGCTGGTTTGGCACGCCGGGGGCGCTGCTGGAGAACGGCACCCTGTGGATGAGCGGCAACCGCATCTACGAGCGGCGCGGCTTCTGGGAGGGGGAGGCGCCGGCGGAGGGCTCCGCCGGAGCGCGCGGGAGCTTCGCTCTTCGCGGCAACAATCGCCTGGAGGCGTCGTACTCCAACCGCTTCTTCACGCTGGATCCGGCGCGCTACGCGGGCTACGCATTCCGGGACGCCGAGGGGAACGTCCGGAGCGGGCTTGACGCCGTGGAGCCGGTGCGGGAGCTGCGCGGGCTGCAGGGAGTCGGCCTGCAGGCGAGCTCGTCGTACTTCAAAACGGTGTCGGGGCGGGTGGAGACGCGCTGGGAGGAGACGCCCATCTTCGCGGAAGGGACGCGCGGGCGCGAGTGGTCGCTGGAAGCCGGGGTCGGCGCCCGACCCACCGACGCGCTCCGCGCGGAAGGGAGCGTGCGGCGCTCCCGCATCACCCGCGCCTCGGACGGCTCGCTGTACTCCGAGGCGGTCCTCCCCCGCCTGCGGGTGGAGTACCAGCTTTCCCGCCACCTGTTCGTCCGCGCCGTCGGGCAGTACGCGGTGGAGGAAACGGACCTGCTCCGCACCCCCGACGGGACGCCGTACCTGCGCGCCGGCGCCCCCTTCCGGATCCGCCGGGGAACGGTGTCGGCGGAGGGGGTGGAGCAGTCCAACCCGCTGCGCACCGAGCTGCTCCTCAGCTACCAGCCCTCCCCCGGCACGGTGGTGTTCGTGGGGTACGGACGAGAGATGAACGACACGCGTGCCTGGGAGTTCGGTGCGCTGGAGCCCCGCGCGGACGGGCTCTTCCTCAAGGTGAGCTACCTGTTCCGACGCTGACCCTCCCCGCAGGCAACCCTTTCCGCCGTCGCGGTGTCCCAAGCAGTGGACCCGCGAACGGACCATGAGCGAAACCGAGCTGATCGAGCAGGCCCGCCGCGGAGACGGCGACGCGGTGTGCGCCCTCTACCGGCTGCACGCCCCGCGGGTGTACACCGTGGTGCGGCGCCTGGCGGGCGACGATGCCCTTGCCGAGGACTGGGCGCAGGAGGCGTGGGTGCAGGCGCTACGTGCGCTCCCCGGCTTCCGTGGGGAGTCGCGCTTCTCCACCTGGCTGCACCGCATCGCGGTGAACCGGGCGCTGCATGGGCGGCGCAGCCGGGCGCGCAGGGCGGACCGCGAGGTCGCGCTGGACATCGACCACCCGGCACGGCCCCTCTCGGAGGACGCGCTGCTCCGGCTCCGCCTGGAGCAGG
>JALZKG010000230.1 GCA_030859365.1 Gemmatimonadota bacterium | reverse complement strand
CGCAGACGCTTTCCAACCTATTCCTCGCCATGGACGCCGGACTGGAGATCATCCCGGTGCTGAACAAGATCGACCTCCCCGGCGCCGAGCCGGAGCGCCGCCGCGACGAGCTGGTCGAGCTGCTCGGCGTCGATCCCGGCGAGGTGATCCTCGCCTCCGCGAAGGCGGGGATCGGCATCCCCCAGATCCTGGAGGCGGTCGTCGCGCGCGTCCCCCCTCCGGAGGGAAACCCGGCCGCCCCGGCACGGGCGCTGATCTTCGACAGCTTCTACGACAGGTACCGCGGCGCCATCGCCAGCGTCCGGGTGGTGGACGGCGTCTTCCGCCCGGGGATGCGGATCGGCTTCGGATCCAACGACGCGGAGTACGAGATCGACGAGGTCGGGTACCTGCAGATCGGCCACTTCCAGCTTCCCGAACTGCGTTCGGGCGAGGTGGGATACGTCACCGCCGCCATCAAGAAGGTGGCGGACACCAAGGTGGGCGACACCCTGCTCGACGCGGCGAACCGCGCGACCGAGCTGCTCGCGGGGTATCAGGAGGTGAAGCCGATGGTCTTCTCCGGCCTGTATCCCACGGAGACGGACCAGTACGAGGACCTCCGCGACGCGCTGGAAAAATTGAAGCTGAACGACGCTTCGCTCTCCTACGAGCCGGAAACCTCCTCCGCGCTGGGCTTCGGCTTCCGCTGCGGCTTCCTCGGGCTCCTCCACATGGAGATCATCCAGGAGCGCCTGGAGCGGGAGTGGAACCTGGACCTGATCTCCACCGTCCCCAACGTGGAGTACCGGGTGCTGATGACCGACGGCGAGGAGCGCTGGATCGAGAGCCCCAGCGCCCTCCCCGACCGCACCCGCATCGAGCGCATCGACGAGCCGTACGTCCACGCCCGCATCATGTGTCCGGCGGAGTACATCGGCGGGGTGCAGAAGCTCTGCCACGAGCGCCGCGGGGAATTCAAGGGGATGAACTACCTGGACCCCACCCGGGTGGAGCTCGCCTACGACCTTCCCCTCGCCGAGATCGTGCTGGACTTCTACGACCGCCTGAAGTCGACGACGCGCGGCTACGCCTCCTTCGACTACGACTTCGCCGAGTACCGGCCCAACCGGCTGGTCAAGCTGGACATGCTCATCAACGGCGACGAGATCGACGCCTTCAGCGTCATCATCCACGAAAGCAAGGCGCACGAGTACGGACGTGCCGTCGCCGAGAAGCTGAAGGAGCTGATCCCCCGGCAGATGTTCGAGGTGGCGCTGCAGGCGGCGATCGGCACGCGCATCGTCGCGCGCGAGTCGATCCGCGCCATGCGCAAGAACGTCACGGCCAAGTGCTACGGCGGCGACATCACCCGCAAGCGCAAGCTGCTGGAAAAGCAGAAGGAGGGGAAGAAGCGGATGAAGCAGGTGGGGACGGTGGAGATCCCGCAGGAGGCGTTTCTCGCGGTGCTCAAGGTCGGGGAGTGAAGCTTCCGATCGCGGCGGGGAGGCTGCGGGGGAAGTGGTGGCTGCTCCGAAGCCGTGGCAAGCTTCTGCGGATTCTGGGCGGCACGTACGAGGCGGAGCAGACCCGCCTCTTCGCGCGAACGGTACGCCCCGGGAGCACGGTGTTGGACGTGGGAGCGCACGTGGGGTACTACACCCTGTTGTCCTCGGTTCTCGCCGGTGACTCCGGATCGGTGTGGGCCTTCGAGCCGAACCCGCGAAACTGTGCCTTTCTACGCGAGCACGCCCGCATCAACCGCTGTGGAAACGTCCGCGTCGCTCAGGTGGCGGTGTCGGACGCGGAGGGGCACGTCCGCTTCGCTCGCGGCTCCGGGAGTGGAACCGGCCACCTGTCGGAAGGCGGCGCCCTGCAGGTCCGGACGGTGCGTCTCGACGACTTCTGCCGGGAGCGGGGAATCCACCCCGACGCGATCAAGGTGGACGTGGAGGGTGCGGAGATGTCCGTGCTGGAAGGGGCGCGGGAAACCCTTCGGAGCGCGCGGCCGACGGTGTTTCTCTCGACCCACGGCGTCGAGGTTCACCGCCGCTGCCTCGACTGGATGCGTGACGCGGGATACCTGCTCCAGCCGATCCTCGGCGAGGACATCGGTTCCAGCAGCGAGGTGGTCTGCACCCCGGGGCCTGCGTAGCCGACGCGGCCGTGCGCATCTCGGTGATCGTTTCGACGTACAATCAGCCCCGGGCACTGGAGCGCGTGCTGTGGGGCTACTCGGTGCAGACGCAGCGGAACTTCGAGCTGGTGGTGGCGGACGACGGTTCCGGGCCGGAAACTCGGGCGCTGATCGAGCGGATGCGTGCGGAAACCGGGCTCGACATCCTCCACGTCTGGCATGAAGACGCTGGCTTCCGTAAAAGTGAGATCCTGAACCGGGCGATCGTAGCCTCGGGAGGTAATTACCTGGTCTTCACCGATGGTGACTGCATCCCGCGTGCGGATCTGATCGGCGCGCACCGCCGGCTCGCGGAGCCGGGCCGCTACCTGGCGGGCGGCTACCTGAAGCTTCCAGCCGCGGCCAGCGAGCGGATCGGGGTGGACGACGTGTGCGCGGGACGCGCGGCAGATCTCGCGTGGCTGCGGAGGCAGGGGTGGAGACCTGGTCGGCGTGCGCTACGCCTGATCGGGTACCGGCGGCTGGCCGCGCTGTTCGACCTCGTCACGCCTACCGCCGCGCACTTCCACGGGAACAACGCCTCCACCTGGCGGGACGCAATCCTGGCGGTGAACGGGTTCGAAGGGGAGATGGGGTACGGAGGGCTGGACCGGGCGCTCGGCTACCGCCTGACAAATCTCGGCGTTCGCGGCAAGCAGATCCGCCACCGCGCCATCTGCATGCACCTTCACCACGAGCGCCCGTACAAGCGGCCGGAGGTGGTCCGCCGGAATCGCCGGATCCTGGCCGACATCCGCCGCAACAGAGAAATTCGCGCCCGCATGGGCATCGAGCAGCTCGAACCAGGCGACCACCCGTGACAACGCACACAGGGCCCGACGGCAAGCGATGGATCGTGGGGGTGGACCTCGGCGGCACCAACATCGTCGTGGGGCTGCTTCCCCTGGAAGGCGGGGAGGTGCAGGGGCTGCAGTCGCTCCCCACCGAGTCCCAACGCGGCGCCAAGTTCGTGGTGGACCGCATGATCTCGATGGTCCACGAGAGCATCGAACGGACGATCTCCGCGCACGGGGGAACGCGCGCCGACGTCGCGGGGGTGGGGATCGGCTCGCCGGGGCCGCTGAACCGTGCCACCGGCACCGTCATCAACACCCCGAACCTCGGGTGGCGCAACTTTCCGCTGCGCGACCTGATCGCAAACGGGACCGCTCTCCCGGCGACGCTCGACAACGACGCCAACTGCGCCACCTTCGGCGAGTGGTGGCTCGGGGCGGGGCGGGGAGTGCCGAACCTGATCGGGCTGACGCTCGGGACCGGGATCGGGGGCGGGATCGTGCTGGACGGACGGATCTTCCACGGCTGCTCCGACGCCGCCGGCGAAATCGGCCACACCACCATCGAGGCGAACGGCCGGCGCTGCAAGTGCGGAAACTACGGCTGCCTGGAAGCGTACGCGTCGGGTCCGGCCATCGCGCTCCGGGCGGTGGAGGGGATCGAAACGGGAGCGGAAACGCTGCTGGTGGAGATGGTGGACGGGCGGCTGGAGGAGATCACCGCGGCCACCGTGTACGAGGCGGCGGTCGCCGGCGACCACTACGCGGACGAGGTGCTCAAGGACACGGCCAGGTTCCTGGGGGCCGGGGTCGCAAACGTGATCAACTTTCTGAACCCGAACCGGATCGTGATCGCGGGCGGGGTGACGCGCGCGGGCGAGCACCTCTTCGGCCCGCTGCGCGCCGAGGTGCGCCGCCGCGCCTTCAAATCGGCGCAGGAGTGCTGCGACATCGTTTCCGCGACGCTCCCCGGGACCGCAGGGGTGGTCGGGGCGGCGGCGGTGTTCAAGAACGAGGCGTACGGCAGGGTGTGAGG
>JALZKG010000226.1 GCA_030859365.1 Gemmatimonadota bacterium | reverse complement strand
ACCGGGAATGGTGCGCTGTGCCCGCTCCAGGATCTCCTGCACGGTCAGCGGACCCGCGGCGGCCTGGATCACCCCCAGGATGGCATCGCGCTGCCGGGTGTGCCGCTGTCCCAGCGGCGTTCGCTTGGCGTTCATCTCGTCCTCCGAAGGTGAGACAGATCAGGCGATGGCGCCGTACATCCAGGCTCCTCCGAGCAACATGCTTCCGCACCCGGTCGCGGCGCCGAGCAGCCGCACAACGACCGGAGAACGCGCCCCGGCGTGGCGGAAGAGCAGTCCCGCGGCGAGCGAGTAGAGCGCCATCGCCGCGACGGTTCCTACCCCGAACACGAGCAAATATGCCCCCGCGAGCGAGGGTGACGCCAGAAGGCGTGACGGGGAGCAGTACCGGCAGCGCCACGGTTCCGCCCAGCCCGTGCGCCATCCCCACCCACGCGGCCGTGCGCGCGGCCCGCGGCCGCGAAGCGGGCGTCGTCCGGGCTCCAGGCGAGGGCGGTGATCCTGTCGCCGTGTCCCTCCAGCATGCGGGGTTTGGTCGCCTCCGGGCCCCGGCCGGAGCAGTCCCAGACGCACACCTCCGCCGAGCCGCTCGTGGCGAGAAAGCGGCTCGCGGGGTCCCCTCCGCGTCCCACAGCCGCAGCCTCCAGTCCGGAGACCACGCCAGGTTGATCACGTGATCGTCCAGCCGCACCTCCCACTCCGGCCGCAGCAGGGCGGCGCGGGCCCGTGCGCCTACGCCAGGCATGCGCGGAACCCCTCGTTGAGCTGCTCCCGGTCCAGGTTGAAGCCACCCACGTCCAGAATCCGGTCCTATCTCCACCGCGGCGTCGCGGGTGGGGTGGATGCGGGCCGCGGCGTTCATGGAGCGGATCCGCCCCTCCAGCCGGTCCAGCTCCTCCGGCTCCACCAGGTCCGTCTTGTTGAGCAGGATCACGTCCGCGAAGCCGATCTGCTCCCTGACCTCGTCACTGTCGTCCATTCCCGTGGTTTCGATCAGGATGTAGTCGATCCACCGGCACCGCGGGCAAGGCTCTCCGCTGAACCCGCGCGAACCCCGTCGCGCGCATTGCCTTTCCCCCGTTCGACGGGTACTTTCCGAGCTTGCCAGCCGCGGTACTCCGCGGCCCTGGCCCCGCGTTTCGCCCCGGGACCCGTCCCGCAGGAGCTTTTGATGAGCAGCACGGTCGCACCCCCTGAGCCCACCCCGCCTGAGTCCACCCCCTACGGCTACGCGCCCGCGGGCAAGGACAACGGGACGGTCAAGAGCAAGGGAAAGCCGACCCTTCACCTCGGGGAAGGGGAGGGGCTGCCGCTCCGCGCACGCAAGCCGGAGTGGCTCAAGGTCCGCGCGCCGGGGAGCCCCAACTACCTGCGCCTCAAGCAGTTGATGCGCGAGCAGGGGCTCCACACCGTGTGCGAGGAAGCGCACTGCCCCAACATCGGCGAGTGCTGGGAGAGCGGCACCGCCACCTTCATGATCCTGGGCGACGTGTGCACCCGCGCCTGCAAGTACTGCGCGGTCGCGCACGGGCTGCCGAGCGAGCTGGACTGGGACGAGCCCCGCCGCGTGGCGGACTCGGTGGTGACGATGGGGCTGGAGCACGCCGTCATCACCTCGGTGAACCGGGACGAGCTCCACGACGGTGGCGCCGGGATCTACGCCGAGACGATCCGCCAGATCCACGAGCGCCGTCCCGGCTGCTCCGTGGAGGTGCTGATCCCCGACTTCAAAGGGAATGAGGAGGCGCTGCGGACCGTCGTGGACGCGAAGCCGGAGATCCTCGCGCACAACGCGGACACGGTGGAGCGGATGATGCGCCTCGTCCGTCCCGGTGCGCGCTACTGGCGCTCCATCTCCTTCCTGGGCGCGGTCAAGCGGATGGACCCCGGGATGCTGACCAAGAGCGCGATCATCCTGGGGATGGGTGAGACGGAGGAGGAGATCTGGCAGACCATGAAGGACCTCCGCGAGGCGGCGGTGGACATCCTCACCCTCGGGCAGTACCTGCGTCCCTCCGAGCACCACATTCCGCTGGACCGCTGGGTCCACCCGGACGAGTTCAGCCGCTGGAAGGAGATCGGCGAGGGGGAGCTCGGTTTCCGCCACATCGAATCCGGTCCGCTGGTCCGCTCCTCGTACCACGCCAAGGAGCAGGCGCGGGAGATCGAGGCCGGCGGCCCGGGGCGGATCACCGAGATCCTGGAGGCGGACCTGAGCGACGGCGCCCGCATCGACGAAGCGGAGGCTGAGGCGCGCGCGACAGCGGCGGGGATCCCCGTGCGGCCGCGGCTGGTGCAGCTCGGGAGCCTGTAGGAGACCGGCCGTGTCCTCGCACCCGCGGACCGCGCTTCTTTCGCCCGAGGAGTACCTGGAGGCGGAGCGGCGCGCGGAGACCAAGCACGAGTACTGGGGCGGGGAGATCGTCGCGCTGGCAGGCGCGAGCGAGCGGCACAACCTCGTCGTCGCCAACCTGATCGTCGCTCTCGGAGCGCAGCTCCGGCGCTCGCCGTGCCGCGCATATCCAAGCGATCTGCGGGTGCGGACTCGCCCGGACCACTACCTCTACCCCGACGTGACGGTGGTCTGCGGCGAGTCCCGCCTGGCCGACGAACGGCGCGACGTGCTGCTCAACCCGACGCTGATCGTCGAAGTGCTGTCGCCCTCCACCGAAACGCGCGACCGTACCGACAAGCTGGACCAGTATCGCAAGGTCCCGACGCTGCGGGATTTCCTGCTGGTTTCCCAGGACGCGCGCCGCATCCAGCGGTACGCCCGCCGCGAGGGCGACTTCTGGCTGTTCAGCGAAACGACCGAGGCCGGCGCGGTGCTGCAGCTCGACTCCATCGGCTGCACGCTGGCGCTGGACGACGTGTACGATCGGGTGGCGTGAGCGCCGCCCTTCATCTACCGACCGATCTTCATGGCTGAAACCAGGACGCAACGCCGCGCTGCCGCCGAAGCGGCCGACAACCAGGCGGCCCACGACAACGAGGCGGACGACACCGCCTCCGCCTCGCCGGAGCGGGACACGAGCTGGGAATCGGCCGAAAAGCCGGAGCAGAGCGATCGCGAGCACCTGCAGGGGCTGGAACGCGACACGCTGCGCCGGATCGCCTTCGACATGCTGCTGGCGCGCCGGTTCGAGGAAAAGGTGGGCGAAGCGTACTCGCTCGGCAAGATCGGTGGCTTCTGCCACCTCTACATCGGGCAGGAGGCGGTGGCGGTGGGGATGATCCACGCGCTCCGTCCCGACGACTACGTGATGACCGCCTACCGCGAGCACGTGCACGCACTGCAGTCCGGGATCACCCCGGACGCGGTGATGGCCGAGCTGTACGGGCGCGCCGACGGCTGCTCGGGGGGCAAGGGCGGCTCCATGCACATGTTCTCCGCCGAGCACAACTACATGGGCGGCCACGGCATCGTGGGCGCTCAGGTGCCGCTCGCCACCGGCATCGCGTGGGCCATCCGGTACCGCGGCGAGGACCGCGTCGTTCAGGTGTACATGGGCGAGGCCGCGGTGAACCAGGGCGCCTTCCACGAGGCGCTGAACATGGCGCAGCTGTGGAAGCTCCCCGTGATCTTCATCGTGGAGAACAATCGCTACGGGATGGGAACGGCGTGGGAGCGCGCCTCCTCGCTCCTCCCCATCGCCCCCAAGGCGGAGGCGTACGGGATGGCGTGCGCGGTGGGCGACGGAATGGACGTGCTCGACATGTACCGCGTCGCGAAGGAGGCGGGCGACCGCGCGCGCGCCGGGGAGGGGCCGACGCTGATCGAGGCGCGCACCTATCGCTACGTCGGCCACTCCATGTCGGACCCAGTTTCCGGCGTGTACCGCACCAGGGAGGACGTGGAGGCGGAGAAGGAAAAGGATCCAATCCGCGCCTACGCCGACCTGCTCGCGCGGCAGGAGATCCTGTCGCAGGAGGAGCTGGAGGAGATGGACACCGAGGCGAAGCGGATCTCCGAGGCGGCGGCGGAGTTCGCGGAGAACTCGCCGGAGCCCGAGGCGCCGAAATTGTACACCGACGTATACGCCGACGAGGACGTCGCGGGACGTCTCTACCTGGATGGACGGGAGCGCTGAGATGGCGGTGATCACGTATCGCGAAGCGCTGGGGCAGGCGCTCGCCGAGGAGATGGAGCGAGACCCCGACGTCTTCCTCATGGGCGAGGAGGTCGCGCAGTACAACGGCGCCTACAAGGTGTCCAAGGGGATGCTGGACCGGTTCGGCCCGCAGCGCGTGGTAGACACCCCCATCTCGGAGCTGGGCTTCACGGGGATCGGTGTCGGCGCGGCGATGGTGGGGCTGCGCCCGGTGATCGAGTTCATGACGTACAACTTCTCCATCCTGGCCTTCGACCAGGTGGTCAACTCTGCCGCGAAGATGCTCTCCATGAGCGGCGGACAGTTCCGGATGCCCATCACCTTCCGGGGTCCGACGGGCGCCGCGCTCCAGCTCTCCGCGCAGCACTCGCAGGCGCTGGAGGCGATGTACGCGCACTTCCCCGGGATGAAGGTGGTGGTCCCCGGCACCCCCGCCGACGCGAAGGGGCTGCTCAAGGCCGCCATCCGCGACGACGACCCCGTCGCCGTGTTCGAAGGCGAAATGCTGTACAACATCAAGGGCGAGGTCCCCGAAGACCCGGACTTCTTGATCCCGCTCGGCGTCGCGGAGCTGAAGCGCGAGGGCGGGGACGTGAGCATCATCACCCACGGCAAGATGATCCACGTGGCGCTCCAGGCGGCGGAGAAGTTATCCGAGGACGGCATCGAGGCGGACGTGCTGGATCTGCGCTCCATCCGCCCGCTGGATACCGACGCGATCCTCGCCACCGTCGCCAGGACCAACCGGGTGGTGCTGCTGGAGGAAGGATGGCCGCTCGGCGGGATCACCACCACGGTGGCCGCGCTGATCCAGGAGGAGGCGTTCGACCATCTGGACGCGCCGGTGCTCCGCGTCACCCAGGCCGACGTCCCCATGCCGTACGCAAAGCAACTCGAGCGGATCGCCAAGCCCAGCGTGGAGCGGGTGATCGACAAGGTGAACCAGGTACTCTACCGGTAAGGCACATGGCTACCAAGGTCTACATGGAGGCGCTCTCCCCCACCATGGAGGAGGGGCGGCTGGTCACCTGGCTCAAGAACGAGGGTGACGAGGTCGCCGAGGGCGACGTGCTCGCCGAGGTGGAAACGGACAAGGCC
>JALZKG010000222.1 GCA_030859365.1 Gemmatimonadota bacterium | reverse complement strand
GTATCCCCCCTGGCATCCTCCGATGAATCCGAAGGCAGAGCCCCAGCCGAGGCGTGTTGCGCCCGGCAGTCCGCACATGGCCGGAAACCGGTCCGCGTTTCCCCACCGGTTCCATCTGACCGACGGCAGGGTGATGACGGGGAACCTGTACAAGATCCCCCAATCTCGTCTCGCCGATCACCTGTCGACGCTCAAGGGGTATATTTCCTCCACCGATGTGGAGTGCGAGCAGACGGGGCAGACCTTTGCCTACATCGTGATCAACACGGCGCACATCCTCTTCATCGAGGAGGTCGCCGACCCGCCAGAGGAGTCACGCTTCGCGCCGCCCACGCCACGCGCCACCCCGTCGACGGCGACCTCCGAAGCCGTACGGAATGGATCGCACGGCCACCGCTCGTGCCCGTGAGCACCGAGTCGATGCACACCAGCCCGGAGTGCACGGGGGAGTGGGAGTGCCTCCGGATCCAGGGGAGACTGCGTTGGCGCTGCAACCGGTGCCGGGCCTTTCTCCCGGTCACCCCCTATTTCGCTCTCGCGGCCGCTCGGGAGAATGCCCTCGGCAGCGTGCTCCGTGCGCTCGGCCGCTCGGGAGCGCACCAGCCGCCGGAGGAGCGGGGGGCGTAGCTCCCTCCGCGGTCCAGCGGCGCTAACGCACCGCCCAGGAAACACGGATCGGGGGGTCTTTCATCGGGCGACGCCACCCTCGGGCGTACTGGTCCGCGAGGCCGGCGCAGTGCCAGTCGTCGTGGGGCCAGGCTCGGATCTGCTGGAGAATTCGCGCGTCTCCGGCAACCTGGAGCACGCGCCCGTCCACGCCGCGCCGCCACGTCGCGTGGTCGGCCACTCCGGTAGTGGTCGGATGGCCGCAGCGGACCAGTACCTGCGCTACGAACAGCAGATCCCACTTCAGGCTCGGAGCCAGGTCGCGGCGCTCGAGGAGCGCAAGGAGCGCCGCGAGGAAGTCGCGTCCCGTCGCCGCGCCGAGCAGCTCCATCCCCAGCTCGGGAGAAGGCGGCGGGTTCATCGCCGTGCGGACCGCCGCTGCCCCCCCTGTGTCGCCGGTCAGCCCCCGCACCTGCGCCAGCGCCTCCATTCCCTGCGCCGCCACGCGCCGGCCGAGGGCGCGCCCGTGTTCCTGGAGCGACTCCCCGGAAAGGCGCTGCCCCAGTCCGATCAACTCGCGGGCGGCGGTGTCCGCATCCTCCACGCGCCCCTCCACGAGAGCGACCGCGATCCTCCCGTGCCACGCCGCCGCCAGAGCGACGAGGCTCTCCGTGCGCGCTTCCTGCAGGGGTGCGGACACGGAATCGGTCCAAATTCCCGGCGCACGAGGGGCACGGGCGAGGATGCGCAGCGCCTCCACCTCCCGCGAGTCCAGCGCCCCTCCCGCCACCTCCGTCTGGAGCGGGGAGAAGCCGGCCTGCCCGAGCAGGGGGAGCAGGGAGGTGGGCCATTCCGGGAGGCCGAAGGGGAACAGCTCCTCCGGCTGAGGAGGCGCGACGAAGCGGTTCAGCAGCGCCCAAGCGGCTTCCGCGGTGGCCTCGTCGACGGCTCGGTCCGCCGGAACGGCAAAGCGACCCGCCTCCCGGTCGCGCTCGATACGCGGCAGCACATGCTTCGCCTGCACCTTGCCCGAAGGGAGCAGGGCGTGCAGGACCTCGTCGACGGGAAAATCCTCAGGGGGGAGCGGGGGGAACCCCACGCGGGCGAGAAGCCGCTCGCAGAATTCACGGGAAAGATCACGCTCCAGAAAGGCTCGTGCCGAATCCGCCGACAGGCGGCCGAAAGGAACGTAGCCGGTCAGGCGCTTCGCCTCGCGCTCCCAAGAGATGTCCGGCCCTCCCTCCGGAACGGCGAGACGGAGGTAGCACATCTCCGCGTGGCGGGACTCCACCTCCCAGCGCAGCCGCTGCTCCGGATCGAACAGGTACGCCTGCATGAAACGGGTGAAGCCGTGCGTGCGGAACTGGTGCTTGTGGGTCTCCTCGTGGACGTAGAGAAGTGTCCAGTCGCGAAACTCCTCCGGCTCCTGAAACAGGAAGACCCGCTGCCCTATGGTCATCGCCGGGGGGCGAAAGCGGGTGAAGACGTACGCTCCCAGCGCCGTCGAGGCGAGCAGAACGACGCCCAGGCAGAGGGCGAAGCGACGGAGCAGCCGGGACCAGGACATCGGGCGGATACGAGAGTCGGCCGGAGGGAAGAGGCGGTCCGAGATCTCTGGGTGCTACCCGGCGGTCGTTCCCAGGTTGCGGGTGGGGCGCCGAGGAGTCACAGGCTAGGCGGCGTTCGCCGTCGGCAGCTCCGCGAGGGCGAGCTGCTGCTCCATCGGCTCGGGGTGGCCAATCTCGGGCGGCTCCGCGGAAGATGCATGTACGCTCGAAAGGCGCCGGACGCCGAGGATGAAGAGCAGCAGGCCGAACGCGCCCACCACGGCGCTGGTGCGGGGGTGAAGCGACTCCGACAGGAATTGCGTCTTGTGGTTCATGGGGGTGGAGCGGGGAAGGGGGAGGGAAGCGGGGGTCTACGGCTGCAGCCAGGAGCGCTGCCACATCTCCTGCGGGTCGAGGAGGGCGACGTGCACGAGCCGTTGCCAGCGGCTGCCCTCGTCGGGAGGCGGTGCAGCGGCGCCATGCGGCGCGGCCGCAGCGACAACACGCTCACCACGCCGGGTGTCGCCAAGCTCTACCAGCAGCCTGCCGATGGTTCGCCGCACCTGAGGGTCCTGGGCGAGCTCCGCGAGCAGACGGAGGCGCGGGATGGCGAACCGTTCGGTCCGGGTCCGTCGGGTGGCGGCGACGTAGTCCAGAAGCTCCTGCTCCGCATCCCCGAACTGCCCGTTCCCCACCGACAGGCAAGCGAGCGTGCAGCGGGCGCGGACCACGTCCGGATAGCTTTTGATGAGCTTCCGGCACATGGCGGCGGCGGGTCCGAAGGAGCGTGCTTCCAGATACGCGTCAATGGCCCGTCCGTAGTAGCCGTGCGCGGCGGCGGTGGCCCCCTCTTGGAGGCATAGATCTCCGGCGCGGTTCAGCAGCGCCGCTCGGGACGCAGGGGGCGCCGCGGCTACCTCGCGCTCTGTGTCCGCGAGCTGCTGCTGTAGCGGGACGGGTGTCGAGGACGGCGGCGGATCGCGTCGGAACCAACCGAGCATGGGCAACGGCGGGCGGATGGGTGCGAAAGGGACGAAACCGGCGGGGCGACGTGCGGATTCCGGGACGGGCGGGGGTGCTGCAGCGGTGACGCGGGACCTCGACTACAAGAATACGCGCTCCCGTCGCCGGAGGCAAGCTTTTTCTGCATCGCCTCTGCCCGGGGCTGGCGCCCGGGTCCGGGCGGCGGATCATTCGGGGAGAGCGACGCAGAGGGGGAACGGGCTGAACCCGTAGTGCCATCTCCGCCCCCGGAGCGGCTCGCCGTCCACGTTGACGCTCAACTCCTGCTCGGCCTCCACCCGCAGCCGCGGCACACGCCGGTATACGACCGCCTCATGGTCCAGGTGCTCCCCGTTGCGCAGCAGCGGGAGCAGGTTCAGAAACTCGACTCGAGAGATCTCGCGCACCACGCACACGTCGAGCAGCCCGTCGTCGAGTTCCGCATGTGGGGTCAGCCAGTTACCGCCGCCGGTGCGGCGCCCGTTCCCCACCGCAAAGAGCACAAACGGCCCCTCGAAAAACACCTCGTCCGCCGTGAAGCACGCCGTGCTCGCCTCCAGCGACACGAACTTCTGCACCCCGGTCACCATGTAGGCGAGAGGGCCGAGCACCCGCTTCGCGGCCGACGAGGTCTCCTCGGTCGCCTCGGCCCCGAAGCCGCCGGTGGACACGTTGAGAAATGCATGTCCGTTCAGCATCGGCACGTCCACGCGGCGTGGAGTGCCCACCACCGCCCCCGCCAGCGCCTCCCCCGGATCTTCGGGGATCCCCTGCGCTCCCGCGAAGTCGTTCCCCGTTCCGAGTGGAACGATCCCGAGGCGCGGAAGCGGGGCTGCATGAAACGGGGCCGGCTCGTGGGCGTAGTCCTGCAGGCCGTTGACCACCTCGTGAATGGTGCCGTCGCCCCCCGCAGCCACCACCAGTTCCGCCCCTTCGCGGGCGGCGTCCCGGGCGAAGCGACGCGCGTCGCGGCGTTCAAAGGTCAAGCGGGCGCGGACGGCGTGCCCCGCGCCACGGAGAGCCTCAGCGCCTTCGCGCAGGGCGGCAACGGCGTCGGCGGAGCCGGGGTTGACGATCAGGGTGATACGCACGGGGTGCGGCGGCTCCGGGAGCGGGCGCGGACAGAGTGCAGAAGCAACGCTGCCGCAAGCAAGAAGCTGACCACGGCGCGGGTCGCGGTTGCGCCCTTGACTTACGTGTGGGCTACCATAACTTGGACGCGCTGCACCCTGTTCCCCTCGCCGTCCGCTCCTCCCGCCCGCTCGTCGTTGACCGATCCGCTGCAGCACGCCTCCACCTATCATGCGCCCGTCATGGTGCGCGAGGTGCTCGCGATGTTGCGCCCGGAACGTGGAGGGATATTTCTCGATGGAACGCTCGGCGGCGGTGGACACGCCGAGGCGGTGCTGGAGCACGACCCGGAGGCGCGGCTGGTCGGCGTCGACCGTGACCCGGAGGCGCTGCGGGAGGCGGCGGATCGGCTGGCGAGGTACGGTGAGCGCTTTCGGGTGGTGCGGGCGAACTTCGCCGACGCCGTCGGGGCCGCGGGAATCGCTCCGGACACGCTGGCCGGGGCGCTGCTCGACCTCGGCATCTCGTCCCATCAGATCGACGAGGCGGATCGCGGCTTCACCTTTCGCCCGGGTGCCCGGCTGGACATGCGGATGGAGGGAGGAACCTCCTCCGCGCTCTCCGCCGCCGAGCTGCTGAACACCCTGCCGGAGGCGGAGCTCGCCGATCTGTTCTGGCGCTGGGGGGAGGAGCGGCGCTCCCGCCGCCTGGCCCGCGTCCTGGTGGAGATGCGCGAACGTGAAGCGATCGAGACCAGCGACCAGCTGGTGGCGGCGCTGAAGCGCTCCCTCGGTCCGCGGACGGAGGTGGGGGATCGCGCCCGCATCTTTCAGGCGCTCCGGATCGCCGTGAATGACGAAATCGGCGCGCTGCAGACCGCCCTTCCGCTCGTCCGCGACGTACTCGCCCCCGGCGGCGTGTTCGTCGTCCTGTCCTACCATTCGCTCGAAGACCGCGTGGTGAAGAACTCGTTTCGCGACTGGAGCCAGCGCTGCACCTGCCCTGTGGCGCTCCCGGTGTGCGTGTGCGGCGGGGTGGCGGCCGGCACGCTGCTCACCCGAAAACCGATTTCCGCGGGTGCGGACGAGGTGGCCGCGAACCCGCGCGCGCGCAGCGCCCGGCTGCGGGCATGGAGGCGGGCTTGAGCCACGAGACGCTCGCTCGCCGTCGGTCCGCTCTGCCCCCGCTTCTCCGGCTGGCGGGATGGCTCCTCGTCCTGCTCGCCGCCTTTGCGACCGTGGTGTGGCGCCAGACCCGGGGTGTGGCGCTGCAGCGTGAGCTGCGCGCGATCGAAGCGGACCAGGGGATCGCCGAGGCGCGCCGCCTCGAGCTGGTCGGCCGGATGCACGCACTCGGCAGCCGCAGCCGCATCGTCCGGGTCGCGGGCGAGCGGCTCGGGATGCAGCTTCCGGACGACCGCGACATCGTGCTCGTGCCGCTCGCCGCGCCGGAGACCGGGGCATCCGCGCAACCCGTCGGGGCGCCTTGAGCTCCGGTCGGGGTGAGCGGTCCACGGCAGGCCGTATGGATCGTCTCGCCCCCCGCCGTCGGCTCCTCTTCGCCGCGATCAGCGCCGCCGCGCTCCTGGTGGTTGGACGGGCGGTCCAGCTGCAGGCTTTCGAGGGGGAGCGGTGGGCGCAGGTCGCGCGAGGCCAGCACCAGGAGCGCCGCCCGCTCCCGGCGCGGCGGGGGGCCATCTACGATCGGCAGGGGATCCCCCTCGCCCTGAGCCACGAGACCTTTCAGCTTTCCGTCGCCACGCGCGAGCTGAGCGACGCGCGGGCGGTGAGCGAGTCGCTGCAGCGGGTACTGGGCCTCCCACCGGCGCTCGCCCGGCGGGCGACCGCGGCCGGGCGGCGCTGGGTTGTGATCCCCGGGCGATTTTCCGCCGCACAGTACCGTGCCCTCGCCGACGTGCCCGGACTGCATTGGGAGCGGCGGCTCGAGCGCTTCTATCCCCGGGGGGAGGTCGCGCGGGAGGTGCTCGGCACCGTGTCGCGTGACGGCCGGGCGCTGGGTGGGATGGAGCAGGAGTTCGACGGGGTGCTCCGTGGGGAGGCTGGCTATTCGGTGCTCCGCCGCGACGCGCGGGGCCGCGCGGAAGCGACGCTCTCGCTTCCGATCGTGCGACCAACCGACGGGTCGGACGTCCATCTGACGCTGGACGTCGGGGTGCAGGAGATCGCGGACGCGGCCCTTCGCTCCGCGATCGCGAACACGGGCGCGAGCGGCGGCGATCTGCTGATCGTGGAGCCGACCACGGGCGATGTGCTCGCCGCGGTGTCCCGCCGGAGCGGGCGCGAGCGGGCGCTTTCCGCCTTCACGGAGCCGTACGAGCCGGGCTCCACCCTGAAGCCGTTCTTCGTCGCGACGCTGCTCGCCGAGGGGCACGTGTCGCTGGACGACACCGTCCACGGCGAGAACGGCAGCTGGCGCACAGCCGAAGGCCGAGTCATCACCGACGTCCATCCCTACGGCCGGATTTCCGTGCGTGACGCGCTGCGCGTGTCCAGCAACGTGGGAATGGCGAAGCTGGCTCCCCGGCTTCCGCCGCCCGATCAGTTCGCCTACCTGCGCGACTTCGGCTTCGGGACCCCCACCGGGGTCGCCTTCCCCGCCGAGTCTTCGGGCCGCCTCACGCACCCCGCACGGTGGTCGCGCTTCACGCCGGCGAGCCTCGCGATGGGCTACGAGGTCGCAGCGACCCCGCTGCAGATGGTGATGGCGTACGGGGCGCTGGCCAACGGGGGGGTCCTGATGTCCCCTCGGCTGCTCCGGGAGGTGCGTTCCGCGGACGGGGTGATCCGCACGCGCACCGAGCCGGAAGCGCTGCGGCGGGTGATCCCGGAACGCGTGGCCGGGGAACTGCGCGACGTGCTCGTCTCCGTCGTCGACGACGGCACCGCCACCCGCGCCTCCCTCTCCACCTTCGCCGTGGCGGGCAAGACGGGGACGTCGCGCCGTGTGGGGCCGAACGGCCGCTACGAGGCGGGGAGCTACACCGCCACCTTTGTCGGCTACTTCCCCGCCCGTGACCCCCAGCTCGTGATCTTCGTCAAGCTCGACCAGCCCCGCGGCGCCTACTACGGCGGGTTGACTGCGGCGCCGGTGACCCGTGAAACGCTGCAGGCGATCCTCGCCGCCCGTTCCCCGGTGCTGGACGGCGCGGGGCTGCTCGGCACCCGACGGGACGGCACGGGGGCCGCCGCGCCGTCCCGGCCCGGCCAGCCGCTGCGCGGAAGCGACGGAACCTACGTTTTCCTGCTGGAGCAGGGCATCCCCGCCCCCGGCGATCCCCCACCTCCCGTGACGGTGGCCCTCCCGTCGCTCGAGGGTGCCCCCTTACGCGACGCGGCCCGCCGGCTGCACACGCTGGGGGTCCGGGTGCGAACCGAGGGCAGGGG
>JALZKG010000205.1 GCA_030859365.1 Gemmatimonadota bacterium | reverse complement strand
GATCGAAGCGGCCGAGCAGCCTTCCCTGCGCATCGTGCATGGTGGTCTGCTCCTCGGTGAGCACCAGCACCTTGCCGTCGCGGGTGTAGCGGTTCACCGTGCGCAGCACCTTTCCATCGTCGGTTCGTGACCGGATCTCCGTGATCGCCCCGAGCCCCGGGTCCCACGTTTCGGCAACCTCCCCGACGCCATCGTGACGTGTGAAGAGGAGAAGTCCCCCAGGGCCCGGTGTTTCCCGGCCGGCCGCGCGCAGGCGGGCAAGGGTCCGCACGCTGCCCGCCGGGGTGACGAGCACGCGGTCCACCGGCTCCCGCTTGTCCTGGGGCGCGCGGGCCATCTGTGCCCCGCCACCCTCCCCCGCCCCGCTCGCCAGGAACGGAGAGCCGGTGCTCGCCACCGAACCCTGCGCCTCCGGATCGCTGCTGATCTCGTTCGCGTCGGCGTCGCTGATCACCAGCGGGGCGCCGGAACGGTCGTAGGCGGACCCGATCCATCCGAGCAGCCCACCGCGGCGAGCAGCAGGCTGGATCCAAAAGCGAAGCGAACACGAACGAAGCGCATCTGCACCTCCAGGAGGCGAGGGGACGGGGACGAGCCATGTAGCTCGCGGTGAAAGGTGGAGCCGTGCAACCGCGCATCCCATCCGTCATATGACGTAGAAACCCGAAGGTGATGACGTATGCGCGGCGGAGGTGCTGGCGCCGATCCTGCATGGACGCCCGCGTCCCGCGCCCCCTCCCGGGCGGCGACGCACACGACGACCGGACCCCCCATGCCCTCATCGGCGGGAACCAGCCTGCTGCGACAAATCAGAGGAATCGGACGCGACGCGGGGGTGAAATCGCTCGCCGTCGCCGTGCACAACTACCAGACCGGCTCCGGGTGGAGCCTCCACGCCGAGCGCCCGTTCCACGCGGCGAGCACCATCAAGGTGCCGGTGCTCCTCGCCGTCTTCGGCGCGATCCACGCGGGTCGTCTGGAGACCTTTTCGCGCGTCCACGTCCGCAACCGCTTTCTCAGCGTGGCGGACGGCGAGCCGTTCCGCGTGGGGAGCTCCCGCGACGCCAACTCCGCGGTGCACCGCCAGTTGGGGCGCACCATGAGGGTGGAGGAGCTGGCGCTGCACATGATCGCCACCAGCAGCAACCTGGCCACCAACCTGCTGCTGGACGTGGGCGGGCTCGAAGCCGCGCAGCGGACGCTGCGGGAGCTGGGGCTGGAAGGCGTCGAGCTGCTGCGCGGCGTGGAGGACGAGCGCGCCTGGGAGGAGGGGATCAACAGCCGCGTCACCGCGTACGGGCTGCTCGGCTGCTTCCGCCTGCTCGCCGAGCGGGGCGCCTTCGGCCGGGAGCACTCCGACGCCATGCTGGAGATCCTCCATGCGCAGGAGTTCAACAGCGGGATCCCCGCGGGGCTCCCGGACGGCGCACGGGTGGCGCACAAGACCGGGGAGATCTCCACCGTCGCCCACGACGGGGGCATCGCCTACCTCCCGGGCCGCAAGCCGTACATCCTGGTGGTCCTTTCCGAGTGGGAGGCGGAGCGGGGCGGGCGGCAGGAAACCATCGCCCGGGTGTCGCGAGCCGTGTGGGAGCAGCTGCAGGCGGGAGGCGACGATGAGTGAGAGCGGCACCGCGACCGGCCTCCACGTCAGGGACGGCCTCCAGCTGGACCAGGACGTTCGCCGCGCCCTCCGCCCCGGCGAGATCCTCCGCGATGCGGAAGGACGGGAGCGCCGCCTCCCCCGCTTCTTCTGGGAGGTGGAGTCGTGGGATCAGGCGCTGGAAACGGAGCTCGCCCCCGGCTTCCACCTGTGGGAGTTCATGGACGTGGACGTGCGGGAGGTGGAGGTGCTGCGCCGCTACCCGCGCTACATCCCCTGCGCCGTGACGCTGCTCGCCGCCCACCTGACGCTCTTCCGGAAGGAGGTGGACACCTACGTGCACGTCGCCGCCAACGGCGGCTACCGCTCCCCCTCGCACGCGCTTTCCCGCGGCGCCTCCCCGCACTGCTGGGGGACGGCGGCCAACGTGTACCGCGTCGGCGACGACTACCCGGATACGCAGGAGACCGTCGAGCGCTTCAACGCGCTCGCCCGCGGCATCTCGCCGGGGATCTGGACCCGCCCCTGGGGCCACGGCGCCGGCGAGGCCGACGACCACGTCCACCTGGATCTGGGCTACGTGGTGGTGACGCCACGCGACGCCCCGGGGGAAGAGGAGAGCGGCGCCGACAAGGCGGGGGAGAAGCCATCGTAATGAGTCCCGACGCCAAGAAGCTCGACTCCGCCCAGCCGCAGGGCGCGGAGCGGCTGCAGCTCGCCGCTATCGGGATGGAGGCGGAGTTTTCGGTGGTGGTGGACGGCCGGCCGGCGCGGCCCGAGCAGATCTTCGGCGATCCGCGCGCCTTTGTCCGCGGCCCGCTGATGCACCGCGTCGGCACCTCGTACCACCTCCCCACCGGCGGCGCGGTGTACTTCGACACCGGGGTGGTCGAGGTGGCCACCCCGGTGATCGAGATCGAGCGCGGCTGCGCGGCGCGGGCCGGCCGCTCGCTCTGGGAAGGGATCATCGCCCTGCGCGACGGTCTGGACGACTGGGAGCGGCGCACCGGCCGATCGGTGCGGCTGGTGGGGTTCAGCGCCCACTACAACATCTCCTTCGAGCTTCCCCGCCACCGGCAGGGG
>JALZKG010000183.1 GCA_030859365.1 Gemmatimonadota bacterium | reverse complement strand
ACCGGGGCGCGGCCGCGGCTCCCCTGGTTCATCGCCCTCTTCGTGCTCGCCGCGGCGACGCGCTCGCTGCTCCCCGCCCTGGCTCCCGCGTTCGACGGGATGGCCCGCGCGGCACGCGTGGGGCTGGTTCTCGTGCTCTTCCTCATCGGAGCGGGGCTTTCGCGCGCCACGTTGCGCGCCATGGGGGTGCGCCCGCTGGTGCAGGGCGTTCTGCTCTGGGTCACGGTGGGGGCGGTCACCCTCGCCGCCGTGTGGGGCGGGTACGCTCCTCGGGTGGAAGACCCATCCACGGGGGTGGAGTCGGCCGCGTTTCCGACGCGCCGTCCAGCTCCTTCTCACCCTCCTCCCCCCAGCGCCGGAATTCCGAAATCTTGACACTCCCCCGGAGACGCATTAGCATGGTCTCCGTTGCACCCTGCTGCACGCTGCCCAACCCTGATCCGCCGTCCTCGGTGCCTCCCATAGATCCAGCCCCCCGCGGGCGCTCTTCCCATCCGCAGACTTCCGGACGTTAGCCAGGCAAGAGACCGATCGTTTTGTTCTGCCCCGCGTGGGGGGCACGATACGGACCCACGCGCCTTTGCCGAGCGTCGCGCCGGAGCTGCGGACGCCGGTTTTCATCACCACACAGGAGCGCTGTATGCGGACCACCGGAACGGTGAAGTGGTTCAACGACACCAAAGGCTTTGGCTTCATCACGCCGGCCGATGGGCAGAAGGACTGCTTCGTCCACTACTCCTCCATCCAGGGGAGCGGGTTCAAGAGCCTTGCCGAGGGCGACTCGGTGGAGTTCGACTTCGTAGAAGGCGAAAAGGGCCCCGCCGCCGAGAACGTGGCCCGCGTCGGCTAGCAGATCTCGTCCGGCAGAACCACGAAGGGCCGTCCCCGCGGGCGGCCCTTTGTGCTGCTCAGAACTCTCCCACCATCCCGATCTCGGTGCGCAGCTCGTAGCCGGTTTCCCGCTGCACCGTGCTCTGCGCCAGCTCGATCAGCGCTTGCACGTCCGAGGCGGTCGCTCCGCCGAGGTTGACGATGATGTTGGCGTGCTTGGGGAAGATCTGGGCGTTGCCGAGCACGTGCCCCTTCAGACCACACTGATCGATCAGGCGTCCAGCGCCCACCCCCTCGATCTTCTGGAAGATGCTTCCCGCCGAAGGGTAGAGCCACAGGTCCGGGTGGCGGTCGTCCCTCCACTGAAGGTTCTCACGCATGGTGTCCCGCATCTCCTCGCGTGCCATCGGGACGAGGCAAAAGGTCACGTCCAGCACCACGTCCCGGCGGTCGTGCAGGATGCTGTAGTCGTAGCCGAAGCGGAAGTAGTCGCGGTCGACCGTCCGGATCTCCCCCTCTTCCGTCAGGATCTCCGCCGCCTCCACCACCTCGTCGATGAAGACGGTCCGCTCCCGCTCCGGCGGGGGGGAGAGGAAGTGCAGGTTCTGCCAGATCGCACCCCCCACGGTGCTCGGGATCCCCACGAAGTGGTGCAGACCCCCCAGTCCGCGCGACACGGTGGCCTGGATGAGATCATGAAAGATCTCCGTGCCGCTCCCGGCTCGCACCCGCGTCGCCTCCAGAAACGCGATGTCCCGCACCTCGTTGCGGATCACCAGCCCGTGAAAGCCGCCGTCCCCCACCAGGATGTTGGCGCCGGAGCCGAGCAGAAAGGTGGCTATCTCCAGCTCGCGGGCGAGCCGCGTCGCCCGGGCGAGCTCCTCCGGCGTGCGTGCCCGGTACAGCAGCTCGGCCGGCCCCCCGATCTTGAAGGTGGTGTAGGGGGCCAGCGGCACGTCGTGCTCGATACGGTCGGCGCCCAGGCGCGCTTCGATCAGGGCGAGGGGGAGGGAGGCAGTGGCGTTCGGCATCCGCGATCGGGAAGAGTAGGGGTTGCAAGGCGCGACAGCCGCAGTGCTCGCAAGCGGGGTGCCCGGGCACCCCCGCGGGTTGAAAACCGATGCTCAAAGTGTTATATTACATGATGTTACCGCTACATGGACATGAAATTGCAAGACGAATAAAGAAGACGCACACCGACCCGCGGCAACCCAGGAGACACCATGCCAGATATACGCAACGACCGCTCATCCACCCCGTTCGGCAGCCGGCAGGCCAAGCACCTGGCGGTCGCCGGGCTCTTCGGTGCCGCCGCGCTGGTCGGCGGGATGAGGGGACAGGCGAAGTTCGATGCGAAGACCGGTGTTTCTCCGGCCGCCGCTACCCACGCCTACGCCGCGGCTACGGCGGAGCCGGAGTGGGATCTGCCCAACCTGGACCACGAGCGCGTCGACTACTGGGTGGAGCGCTTCACCACCTCCAAGCGCGACGAGATGGCGACGTATCTCGCCCGCAGCGGCCGCTACGTCCCGATGATCTCCCAGAAGCTGGAAGAGCGCGGAATGCCGCAGGATCTGATCTACCTGAGCATGATCGAGTCCGGCTTCAATCCGACGGCGTACTCGCGTGCGCATGCGTCCGGGCTCTGGCAGTTCATCGAGGAGACCGGGAAGCGCTACGGACTGCGGGTGGACCGCTCGGTCGACGAGCGCAACGATCCCGCGAAGGCCACCGACGCCGCGCTGGACTACCTGACGTACCTGCACGAGCGCTTCGGCTCCTGGTACCTCGCGGCGGCCGGGTACAACACCGGGGAAAATCGCGTCGCCCGCCTCATGCGCGAGGAGACCGGTTCGGAACGCGGCAACGAGGAGTCGTACTACCGTATCTGGGACCGGCTGCCGCGTGAAACCCGCGACTACGTGCCGCTGATGGTCGCCGCGGCGCGGATCGCCAAGGAGCCGGCCAGGTACGGATTCGCGGACGTGGAGATGGAAGCGCCCTACGCGTACGAGGAGGTGCCGGTGGACGGCGGCACGCCGCTCGCGGCCGTGGGCGAGGCGGTGGGGCTGGACGCGAAGATGATGCGCCAGTACAACCCGCACCTGAAGGGTTCCCGCACGCCGGCTGAAAGCCGTACCATGGTGCGAATCCCGCAGGGGACACGCACCGCGTTTCTGGTGAACTGGCCCGAGGTCCGCGAACGGCATACGCTCGCCACCACCGACTACAAGGTGCGCAGCGGCGACTCGCTCCTGGCCATCGCCCGCGAATTCGGCGTCAGGGCGCAGGAGATCCGCGAGGAGAACGGGATTCGCGGGGACCGCATCCGCGCCGGGGAAACCCTCAGGATTCCCGCCCGGGGCTAGAGATCTCCCCGGGGGATCACCCCAGGGGCGCCGCGGCCGCGGCGCCCCTGTTTCCGTTCGAACCCGTCCGCCGCCGGGGGGTACATGCAGCCCTACCCACGCACCGAGGAATGGGATGATCGAAATCACGGAGGACGCTCGCGCAAAGATCCAGTCGCTGGTGGACGCTGAGGTCGTCCGCAGCCCGGCGCTCCGTATCGCGCTGGCGCCGGGCGACGACGGACGCAGCCCGCTGGAGCGCCCCTACGCGATCTCGCTGGTGGAGCGCGAAGACAAGGCGCGCACCGAGATCGCGATAAACGTCGAGGGGATCCGGGTGCTGCTCAACCTGGACACCTCCACCCTGCTGGGTGGGGCAAAGGTGGACTGGGTCGCGGCCGGTGGAGGCTTCCGGGTCGATACGCCGCGGGTGGAGCCTCCGTTGCGCGCTCCGTCCGGCTCGGCGGAGATCTCCCACCCCCTCGCGGAGCGGGTGCAGCGGGTGATCGACGAACAGATCAACCCGGGGATCGCCGCGCACGGCGGGGTGGTGGAGATGGTGGATCTGGACGACGACACGCTGTACCTGCGGATGGGAGGGGGCTGCCAGGGGTGCGCGGCGTCGCAGGCGACATTGCGGCAGGGGGTGGAGCGGATGGTGCGGGAGGCGGTCCCGGAAATCGAGGAGATCATCGACATCACCGACCACACCGCCGGGGCCAACCCGTACTACGCCTAGACCGGGAAGAGTTCTTGCAAAGAACCGGGCCACCGGAACGTCACCCGCACCCGTGCAAAGGAGATATACGATGCGAGCTTCCCTGGTTTGCAGCTTCGGGATCGGACTGGCCGTGCTCGCGGCGGCCCCCGTGGATGCGCAGCGCTTCCCTTCGTTTGGAGGGATCGAGGGGCGTGCCGGCGCCGTCCTCCCGAGCAACGCGAGCGCGGGGCTCAGCGCCTCGGCCGACCTGGACCTGGGCTACCTCGGCGCCCCGGCCCTCCGTACGATCGTGGGGGCGAACTTCTTCCGTGCCGACACGGACCGGCCGGATGCGGATGGGTCCTTTTCCGCGGTGGGGGGACGGCTCGGCGTTCGCTTCGATCCACTGGGGGCGGGGAGGTTTTCCCCGTACCTGCTGGCCGCCGTCACCGGCCACAACGTGAACGCCAACATTCCCGACAATCCGGATACGGAGCGGCTGCTAAGCGGCTTCGTGGTGGGCGCGGCGGCGGGGGGTGGCCTGACCTACGCATTCGACCCGTCCGAGCGCCTCGCCTTCGTGGCCGAAGGGCGCCGGGTGTTCGTCAACAACGTGGCGCACTGGGGGGTCGAGCTGGGGATCCGCCTCACCCCGCTGGGGCGCGGGGCGTACTTCCCCGTCGCTCGCCCGCTGGACATCTACCGGGGCGACCGGCGGGACGGACGCGCGGTGGATGCCGCGGTAGCAGCGGAGCGGGCTCGCTCCGAGACGGAGCGCGCGCGCCTAGAGGCGGAGGCCCGACAGGCGCAGGGA
>JALZKG010000125.1 GCA_030859365.1 Gemmatimonadota bacterium | reverse complement strand
GGGCTGGACCCGTCCGAGCTGGACGCCTCGGTGACGGCGCGGGTGCCGACGCGGACCACCCGCGACGCCCGCTACTTCACCGATACGTACCAGGCGATGCCGCTACACGGCTACACGCGGATGTTCGAGAACATGCTGGCGCACCCGAACATCAAGGTTATGCTGAACACCGACTATCGTGAGGTGCAGGACCTTCTTCCCTTCCGTGAGGTGATCTTCAGCGGGCCGGTGGACGAATTCTTTGACTTCAGGTACGGCAAGCTCCCCTACCGTTCGCTGGAGTTTCGCTTCGAGACGCACGACACGGAGTGGGCGCAGCAGGCGCCGGTCGTCAACTATCCCAACGACTACGCGTATACGCGGATCACCGAGTTCAAGTACCTGACCGGGCAGGTGCACCCGAAGACCACCACGGTCACCGAGCACCCCATGGCCGAGGGCGATCCGTACTACCCGATTCCACGGCCGGAGACGGCCGAGCTCTACAAGAAGTACAAGGCGCTCGCGGACGAGACTCCGGGAGTGCACTTCGTGGGGCGGCTCGCCACCTACCGGTACTACAACATGGACCAGGTGGTGGCTCAGGCGCTGACGCTCTTCAAAAAGCTTCGGGCGAGGGAGAATGGGTCGGAAAAGAACTCCACGCCCGTCGCAGAGCTGGCCGTGACCTGAGCGTCGAATCGAGGGGTCTGTTCAAGAGCTTCTTCCTCGGTGGATTCGAATGCTCGTCCCATCGCCGCAGAGACGGGCGACGGCTGGATCTGATCGAATCCACGCGGCACGACGAGCTCGCGGAAGCGGACTACCGCCGCCTCCGGGCGCTCGGAGTGCACGCGGCGCGCGACGGGGCCCGCTGGCACCGGATTGCGGCGCGGGAGGGGGTGTACGACTGGTCCAGCGCGCTTCCGCTGATCCGTGCCGCCCGCGATGTAGGCGTTCAGGTGGTGTGGGACCTGTGCCATTACGGCTGGCCGGACGGATTGGACATCTGGAGCCCGGAGTGGGTGCGGCGCTTTGGCCGGTTCGCCGGCGCCTTCGCCGAACTGGTCAGCCAGGAAACCGACGAGGTGCCCTTCTACGCCCCGATCAACGAGATCTCCTTCTTCGCCTGGGCGGGCGGTACCGCCGGGTACATCAACCCGTGCAGGCGTGGTCGCGGCACGGAGTTGAAGCACCAGTTGGTGCGTGCGTCCATCGAGGCGATCGAGTCGATCTGGCGGGTGGAGCCACGGGCCCGCATCGTCCATCCCGACCCGGTGATCCACATCGCCCCCCACCCGGACCGCCCGCGGGAACGCGGGCCCGCGGCGCGGTACACGGCTGCACAGTGGGAAGCGTGGGACATGATCGCCGGTCGGCGGGAGCCGCAGCTGGGCGGCAGGCCGGAGTACCTGGACATCGTCGGCATCAACTATTACTGGAACAACCAGTGGTTTCACAGGGGAAAGCCCATTCCGCTCCGCCATCCGTCGCGCCGGCCGTTCCGCGACATCCTTGGGGAAGCGAGCCGCCGCTACGGTCGCCCGGTCTTTGTCGCGGAAACGGGGATCGAGGGGCACCGTCGTCCCGGCTGGCTGCGCCACATCGGACGTGAGGTGCGCGCCGCCATCCGGGAGGGAGTGCCCGTGGAGGGGATCTGCTGGTACCCCATCGTGAACCATCCGGGATGGGACGACGACCGCCACTGCCCCAACGGTCTCTGGGACTACGCGGACGCGGCGGGGGAACGACCACCGGACAAACCTCTGGCGGAGGAGTTGCAGCGCCAGCAGCGTCTACTCCGGAGCACGTGCTCGCGCGTACCGGCGCGATGATTCTCGGATTTGCTCGTCGAGTCCCGGACCGCGCCCGACGAAGCAAACGAACGCGCGGGCATTTTGCGAGGATTCGGTGCCCGTGCGTGGGTGGAGTGCCGCCGAGGGTTGCCTCCCTTGGCCTTCTTCCAGACAGCAAAGTCCCCCCCCGAAAAGACTTGCTTTGACGCTTCGCTAGGCGGAGCGACGGCGGTCCTCCCTTTGCATACACAGGCAGTCCCGGGCCCGAAGGTCCGTGACTCCCTCCGGTTCGCAGAACGAATGGGCAAACTTTCCAACCCCTCGCTTTCCCGCCCGAGTGAAGGGGTGGTCGTCACCCGGGGCCGGGGCGGGATGCCAAAGCTGGTGCTCGTGCATGCGTCCGGGGGAACGGCGGAGCTGTACCTGCACGGTGCCCACGTCACCTCGTGGACGACCTCGGAGGGCGAAGAGCTGCTCTTCGTGAGCGACCATTCGGCATGGCATCCGGAGCGGGAGATCCGCGGCGGCATCCCGGTGGTCTTTCCCCAGTTCGGCCCCGGACCCCTGCCGCAGCACGGCTTCGCCCGCACCCGGGAGTGGACGCTGGAGCGGAGCGGGGTGGATGGGGAGGGAGGCGCTTTCGCCGTGCTCTGTCTCCTCGATGACGACGCGACGCGCGGCCTCTGGCCGCACGCCTTTCTCGCCCGGCTGCACGTGCGGCTCGACGAGGCGCTGAGGGTGGGGCTGGAGGTGACGAACCCCGGGAACGCCATCCTGGCCTTCACGGCGGCGCTGCACACGTACTTCCGGATCGCCAAGCTGTCGGCTCTGCGGATCGAGGGGCTGCGGGGCGTGGGCTTCCGCGACGGAGCCGTGCACGCCGAGGAGCGGACGGACACCGAGGGCCAGATCCGGATCGCCGGGGAGGTCAACCGGGTGTACGTCGCCGCCCCGCCCGTGATCCGGATCCACGACGGAGGGAGCGGCCGCACGGTCGTCCTGCACAAGCAGGGCTTCGCGGACGCGGTGGTGTGGAACCCGTGGACCAAATGGTCGCGGAGCAAGGCGGACTTCGGTGACGACGAGTACCTGCGGATGGTGTGCGTGGAGGCCGCGCAGGTGGCGGAGCCCATCCACCTCGCCCCCGGCGAAGCGTGGCGCGCGGAGCAGACCCTTTCGGTAACGACCGGGCCGTGAGCGCGGCGGCGGTGCGGGCGCTGTTCCGGGGCCGATTCGCGGGGGAGCCGGCCGCCGTCGCCTCGGCGCCGGGGCGGGTCAACCTGATCGGCGAGCACACCGACTACAACGGCGGGGAGGTGCTTCCGATGGGGATCAGCCGGCGTACATACGTCGCGGTGGGGCTCGCGAACGCTGGAGTGCGCAGCCGCGCCGTTTCGGCCAGCGAGGCGGAGGTGGGCGAGTTCGACCCGCTCCGCCCCACGCGCAGCGACTCCTGGCTGGACTACCTGGTCGGCGTCGCCCGGGAGCTGCAGGAACGCGGGATCCGGGTCCCCCACTTCGACGTGGCCGTGACCAGCGACGTGCCGGTGGGATCCGGGCTCAGCTCGTCGGCCGCGCTGGAGGTGGCTACGGCCACGGCGCTGCTCGCGCTCGTCGGCGAGGACCTTCCGCCGCGCGAGGTGGCGCTGCTCGGCCAGCGCGCCGAAAACCGCTTCGTGGGCGTCGCCAGTGGAATCATGGACCAGTTCGCCTCCGCCCTCGCCCGTCCGGGGAACGCCCTGCACCTGTGGTGCGATTCGCTGGAAACGGAGCAGGTTCCCATGCGCGACGCGGTGCTGATCTTCGATACGGGGGTGTCGCGGGGGCTCCGCGAGTCGGCGTTCAACCAGCGCCGCGCCGAGTGCGAGGAGGCGCTCGCTCTGCTGCGCCGCCCGCACCCGGAGCTTCCCCACCTCGCCGCCGCCTCCCCGGAGCAGGTGCGCGGGGCCGGCCTCCCGGAGCCGCTCTGCAGCCGCGCCCTCCACGTCAGCGAGGAAACCCGCCGGGTGGGGGAGGCGGTGCGGGTCCTGCGCGCCACGGGGGAGCTGCCGGGCCCACTGCTCCTCGCCTCGCACGAGTCGCTGCGGACTCAGTACGAATGCTCCATCCCGGAGCTGGACTGGTTCGTGG
>JALZKG010000123.1 GCA_030859365.1 Gemmatimonadota bacterium | reverse complement strand
ACGCCTCCGCCGCGATCTCGGTGCGGATCTCCGGAGGATTTCCCAGCGTGGCGTGGATGGGGCACAGGTGGGTGACCCGCTCCGCGGCGGCGTGCCGCTCCGGGGGGAGACCCGGCCACTCCAGACGGAGCGAAAAGCTCCCCACCCGGTGCGGCTTTTCCGCGAAGCTCCACCCCACCTCGATCGCCAGCTCCGCCGCGTCGATCTTCGCGTTCTCCGCCCAGGAGGCGAGCGTGGCGTAGACGCAGGTGGCCAGCCCGCTGGCGAGCATGTGGAAGGGGGAGTAGCGCAGCTCCGCGGAGGGCGCCTCCACGGTCATCGGCCCCGGGACGGCGTCCACGCGGAGCCGGTCGTCGGCGAGAATGGTGATCTTCACCGCGTTCCGCCCTCGCCGTGGGCGGGTGGGCCCAGGTGAGGGGGGCGGGTGAAGGAGGGCGGATCGCTGGCGGGAAACGATTCGTCCAACGCTTCGTCCACCTCGCTCCAGCCCCCGGCCCGCGCCGGGCGGCGGAGCAGCTCCTCGTCCACCTCCCGGCCGCTGGGGGAGATCTCTTCGGAAGAACCGAAGTCGTGGGTGTCCAACCCCAGCGCCCCGTACACCTGGCAGTGACCCGTGACGCCCCGCTGGACCAGCGCCGCGCCGCCCAGGCCGAGCAGAATTCCGCCCAGCCCGCCGCGCTTCACCGCCGCGGCAAGCAGGGCTCCTCCCGCCGCGGTGGACCCCCACCGCTCCGGGGTGCCCACGTTGACGTGTCCCGTCAACCCGCTCCATGCACTCATGACGCTCCTTCCTGCATGCGAGATCCGGCCCGCCTAGCCCACCATCCCGAGCAGCGACTCCGCGCCGTCCACGAACAACTCGGTCCCGGTGACGTGGCTCGCTGCGTCGGAAGCGAGGAACAGCACGGCGTGTGCCACCTGCTCCGACTTCCCCGGCTCCCCACGCAGGGGGTGCGCGCCCTCCGGGTACTCCACCGGGAACTGCACCTCCTCCAGATCCCGCTTCTCGGTGTTCTCGCCGATGTCGGTCTCGATGGCGCCGGGGCAGACGATGTTGACCCGGACGCGGTGGGGGGCGAGCTCCAGCGCGAGCATCTTGGCGAGCGCGAGCTGTCCCCCCTTGGAGGAAGCGTACGCGGAGGCGCCGGTGTTGCTGAAGACGCGGGTTCCGTTGATGGACCCGTTGATGACCACGGCGCCGCCCCGCTGCTTCAGGTGGGGCACGGTGTACTTGAGCGTCAGAAAGGTGCCGGTCAGGTTGATGTCGAGGGTGCTCTTCCACTCGTCCACCTCCAGCTCCTCGATCGGGGCCCACACCCCGTTCACCCCCGCGTTGGCGAAGACGATGTCCAGCCGCCCCCAGCGCCCCATCAGCTCCCCGGTCGCGCGCCGCATCGCCTCCGGCTCGGAGACGTCCGCCACCAGCGCCATCCCCTCGCTCCCCGCGCCTTCGATCTCCCGCACCGCGTCCCGCAGTTCGTCCTCGGTGCGGCCGAGCACGGCGACCCGGGCCCCTTCGCGCGCGAAGAGCAGCGCGGTTGCCAGGCCGATCCCCGATCCTCCACCCGTGACGAGGGCAACGCGTTCCCGTAGCTGCATGGTGTTCTCCTGTCGTAGGGGAAGTAGTCTTTATCGGATCCACGCCCGCGGTGCATGGGTGAACACGGCCGGGTCCCACTCGTCCGTGACGGCGGTCTCGATGCGCCGCGCCAGCTCCAGGTCACGATCCGTGATCCCGCCCACATCGTGGGAAACGAGCCGGACCGTGACGCGGTCGTAGGTGAGCAGCACGTCGGGGTGGTGGTTCGCCGCCTCCGCAAGAAAGGCGATCATCCCGTGGAGCAGCGAGCCCACGCGCCAGCCGCCCGTCTCGAACATCCGGACCAGTCGGCCGTCCTCCACCTCCCAGAGCGGGAGCGAGACCGCGAGCCGGCGGGCGGCCGTTTCGGGGGAGAGCGGATCGGGCATCGGGTCCTCCGTGCGGGCGAAGCGGGGGCGTGGCGCTGAGCGGCAACCCGTCCGCCGGAAGCGTGCCAGCGCCAGCAGCCGTCCCGCGCCCTCGGACGGTATCTTGCGTATTCCGCGCTCCGCGCCGTTTTTTCCCCCTCCTTCCGGAGCGCTCCATGAAACGCACCGCCCTGCTCCCGCTTCTTGTGCTCGCCGCCTGCGCCGCGCCGGCGGCGCAGGGCCCCATCGCCGCTCCCTCCGGTGCGGCCGCGGAGCGCGGCGAGTTCACTCTTCGCCAGGCGGAGACGGTGATCGCCACCGAGCGCTTCACCCGCAGCGGCGACCGGGTGGAGTCGGAGCTGGTCTTTCCCGGCCAGGTCCGGATCGTCTACACCGCCACGCTGGCCCCCGACGCCACCGTGCCGCGCATCGAGCTGCAGGCGTTCCCCGCCGCCGGGTCCGCGGACGCCGCTCCCGCGCAGCGCTCCGTCGCCACCTTCCGCAGCGACAGCGTATTCACCGAAACCACCACGGGCGACTCCACGCAGACCGCCCGTCACGCCGCCACCCCCGGGGCGCTTCCCTACCTGAACCCGAGCCCGGTGATGATGGAGCAGATCCTCCGGCGCGCCCGGGTCATCGGCGGGGAGCAGGTCGAGGTTCCGGTCTATGTGGCGGGGAGCGGCGGACAGGTGGTGCCCGCCACCGTCTCCTTCCAGGGCACGGGCGCCGCGAGCATCAACCTGGGTGGCGTCGAGGTGGTCATTTCGACCGATGCGGCGGGGCGGATTCTGAGCGGAACCGTCCCGGCGCAGAACGTTTCCATCGAGCGGACGGCGGCGGCGAGGCCGTGAACCGGGGCGCCGTGGGCGAGGGGGTGAAGCGTGCGGCGCTGCGTCTGCTTCTCCCCCTCACCGCGGGGTACCTGGGGATCCTGCTCTTGCTGACCGCGTTGCAGGCCCGGCTTGTCTTTTTCCCCACGCGGGATCTCCGCGCCACCCCGGCGGACGCCGGCCTCGTCTGGGAGGAGCTGCGCCTCCGCACCGAGGACGGCCTCGGGATCCACGCGTGGTGGGTCCCGGCCGAGGGTGCGCGGGGCACCATCCTCTTCTGCCACGGCAACGCCGGCAACGTCGGCGACCGCATCGGCTCCATCCTGCTCTTTCACCGGCTGGGGTGGAACGTGCTGATCTTCGACTACCGCGGCTACGGCCGGAGCGAGGGCTCGCCTTCCGAGGCGGGGCTGTACCGGGACGCGACCGCCGCCTGGGCGCACCTGACCGCCGAGCGCGGGGTCGCTCCCGAAGACATCGTGCTCTTCGGCCGCTCTCTGGGCGGCGCGGTAGCCGCCGAGCTGGCGGAGCGGCACGCACCCGCGGGGATCATCCTGGAATCGGCCTTTACCTCGGTGCCGGAGCTCGCCGCCGAGTTCTACCCCTGGCTCCCCGTGCGCCTGCTGGTTCGCTTCCGCTTCGACACCCTGGCACGGGTGCCGCGCATCCGCGCCCCGCTGCTGGTGGTGCACAGCCGTGGAGACGACATCATCCCCTTCCGGCACGGGGAGCGGCTGTACCGGGCCGCCGGGGAGCCCAAGACCCTTCTGGAGATCTCCGGCACCCACAACGAGGGGTTCGTGGCCTCGGGGGAGCGGTACGAACGGGGGCTGGCGCGTTTTCTGGAAGAGGTGGCCGGTCCGGCTTCCTGAGCCACGCACCTCCCCGCCGGTGCCCGCTCCGTCTATCTTTGCCGGATGCGTACGCTGCCCCGCCTCCGCCCGCCCCCGGCCCCACCGCTCCGCCCCCGCTCCGCGCAC
>JALZKG010000114.1 GCA_030859365.1 Gemmatimonadota bacterium | reverse complement strand
ACCCCAGGGGAGCAGGCGGTACCGCGAAGTTCCGCTCCCTCTTCCACCACGGGCACGACGGCGGCCGGCGGTGCGGCGTGCGCCAGCGGGCCGTGCGTTTCGAAGCGGTCCGGCGGCGAGGGTTCCTGCCGGAAGCCGTCCCACTCCGCGCGCCGCACCGCGACCAGCGTCCGCAGCTCCGCGACGGTGCCGGTGCCTTCCAGGTGGGCGAAGACCTCTTCCCTCGTGAGAAAGAAGATGTCGTCTGGCGAGTCGAGCCGCCCCTCCGCGGCCAGGGCGCCGCCGATGCCGCAAAAGATCCGGCGGACGAGGCCGAAGACGCGGGTCCGCTCGAAGCGCAGGTTTTCCCGGTCGCGCACGCGCCGCCGCGCCTGCCCCAGCACCGCCAAGAAGGTGTGCCGCCGGATGCCGCGGAGGCGGGCGCGCACCTCCCGCTCCGCGGCATGGCGCACCTCGGCCTCGCCGCGTGTCCCCAGATCTTCCGCCACCCCGGGGCGGGCGGCGTGCATCCGCACGGTGCGCAGCAGCAGCGCCGGATCCTGCCGCGGGGTGCGGGTTTCCAGCTTCAACTCTTCGGCGCAGCGGTCGCCGAAGCGGTCCAGGTACGCACGGATCTCCGCGTGAAAGGCGGCGAGCTCCGGGGTGCCGGCGATCCGCCGCCAGAGCGCGGTGTCGTCTGGCTCCACGGCGAAGGCGGAGCCGAGCACTGGATCCGTTGCCACCCGTCGGGCGAGGGCAACGACGCGCCGCCCCGGTTCCGTCGATACGATCCCGCCATCGCCGCACAGCAGGTCGTTGGCGAGCGAAGGGGGTGCGTCGGGGAGCCAGCGCTCGGTCAGGCGGCCGAGCACCCCGAAGAAGATCATGGCGAAGAAGTCGTTCACCAGCGGGGTGCGCCAGTGGCGGAGCAGCTCCCCCTCCAGGCGGTGAAACAGCGTGGCGAGACGCTCTGCGGGCCAGCGCTCCAGCGCTTCGCCGTGCAGGGGCGCGAGTGCCGCGTCCACCCGCCGGTGAAAGGCGGGGACGGCGCGGCGAAGCCCGCGCTGCTCCCGCACCAGCCGAGCGCCGGTGCGGAGCAGCCGGGCAAGATCGATCCACCGGCTGGCCGCGGAGGGAGCCCGCGGGGGATCCGGAAGCGCCTCCCGAACCCCCATCATCCGCTCCATGAAGGCGCGGTTCCAGCGGTAGCCGGGGAGAAGCGCGAGGATCCGGTACCAGTTGAGGAGGTTGTAGTACACCCGTCCACGGAAGAGGCCGAGCAGGTGGGTGAAGCTGTGCCGGTGCTCCTCGATCAGCGATTCGCTCACCCCCATCACCCGGCAGAACTGCAGGTACGCCTCCTCGTACGCGCTCCGGGCGAAGCTGAAGGTGAGCGGGCCGGTCACCCCGCCGTAGCTTTCCACGATGTTGCTGTTGTCCCACACCCGCCGCTCGCCGGCCGTGCGCGGAGGCGCCGGGGGTAGGCCGGTGATCGGGCGCGTCTGCAGTACCCAGAGCCTCCGCCCGTCCGGGCCGAGTGCCCACTCCACGTCCTGCGGCGCGCCGAAAGCGGTTGCGGCGTGGCGGGCGAGCGCGGCGATCCGGCACGCCTCCGCGTCGGAAAGGGTCGGGGCGAGCCGCTGCTCCGGTGGGAGCGGAACGACGCGTGTTCCTCCGCCCGGCTCCATGCGCAGCGCGCGCTCCTTGACCACGATCTGCCGACGGGCCCCTCCGTCGCGGTCGGGGCGCGGGACCCAGAAGGTGTCCGCGTCGACCGCGCCGCTGACGAGTGCCTCGCCGAGCCCGGGGACCGCGCTCACCACCGCGATCTCGCGGGCGCCGTTCACCGGGTCCGCGCTGAAGGCGACGCCGGACGCCTCGGCGTCGACCATCTCCTGCACCAGCACCGCCATGCTCACCTTGTCGGTCCCGTTGCCCTGGTAGGCAGTGGCGCGGGCGCCGAAGGCGGAGGCCCACACCTGCCGCAGCGCGGACCAGAGCGCCGCCCCGTCCTCGCCGAAGCGCACACCGAGCACCGAGTCGAACTGCCCGGCGAAGGAGGCGCCCGGGCCATCCTCGGCCGCCGCGGAGGAGCGGAGCGCTAGCGGGACGCCGAGCAGCCCCGCCTCCCGCAACGCGACCAGTACCTCGGAGCGAAAGTCCTCCGGCAGCTCCAGCGCGAGCGTGCGCTCCCGGAGCCGGGCGACGGTGCCCGGAGTCTCGGGCCCGTCGTCGCCAGGAAGGCAGAAGTGGCGGAAGGCGTCGGTGCGGATCGCCACCCAGCGCGGCACGTCGAGCCGCATCTGCTGGAGCTGCAGGAGGTTGATCCCCTTGCCGCCGATCTGGTCCCGGGTCGGGGTCTCCGCCGCGTCCGGATAGTGGACCCAGCTCTCGTGGGCGATCATCCGAGCGCTCCGATCCACCGTGGCAGCGCGGCGCCGAAGCCGAGCAGGGC